>NZ_JAIUKC010000179.1:0-21388 GCF_020177435.1 Saccharopolyspora sp. 7B
TCGGTGCCGCCGTTGAACACCCCGGACACCGCGACCAGCACGATCGCGCCGGTCGCCAGCTTCGAGTAGCGCGGCAGCGGGGGGGCCCCCCGGCCCCCCCGGGGGGGGCCGGGGGCCCCCCCCGCGGGGCGGGGCCGCGCCCCCGCCCGCGCCCGCGGCCAGCAGTGCGGGAACGGCGAGCAGCGCCGGGGCTGCTCGGGTCGAGCGGCCGACGCCGGTGCTCGGCCGCCGGGCGGACGGGGAGGTGCGGCCGGTGGGTTCGGGCGCGGTCCCGGGGTCGGCGGGCATCGCAGCATCGTCCCACCCCCGGCAGGTCCGGGGGAGCGGTCCGCGGCTCACCGGGAACGGTTCAGGGTGTTGGTCCTATCACGATCCACCGGCGATTAGTTGATCTTGTTTGTGCGGTCGTCGCCCGCTGGCGTGCGTTTATTCCTGCGGCGCAACGATGTGCGCGGTTCGCAACGGCTGCGGCGACCGCGGCGGGAAACCGCTGTTCGTTGTGTTGCTGACAAGCGTCTCAGGGGTCTTGTTCTACAGTCGTGCACGTGGATCAAGCGGGAGGTAATGAGTGGGCGGGGTATGTGGCGCATACCCCGCCGCTGCTCGTGCCCGCGGATTCCCCGGAGGTGTGCGCCGTCGAGCGACCGAACCGGCACCGCCCGCGTTCGACCGTTCACGGCACGCATTCCCGATATCCGGTTCGAGGCTTCCGCGGGGCGCCCGCGCGTTTCGCGCGCGCGGGCCGTTCGCGGCTATTCGCTGATTGTTTCCCCGCGGGTTCTCGCGGAGCTGGAAGTCTTATCGCGCGGGCCGCGGTCGAACGGGAGCAGCGGGGCCCGGGTGTCGAACGGGGTGGTCCGGGTGATCCCTTGCGCGGAACGGACGATGCCGGGGGCGACGGGTCGTCGCTGCGGTGTTCGGTCGAATCGGACGCCGGTGTCCAGGGCGAACCGGTCGGATCGTCGGAAGTGCACCCGGGGGTGAGCGGGCCGGGGCCATCATGGGGTGGCGGGCCCGGGATCGCGGGGCCGCGGGAGCGGCCCGGTGCGGCGGACGAGCCGGATCAGGGAAATTGAGGGTGTGCCCCGATGTGGGGCGAACCCGCGATGCGCGAGATTGAGCGGTGTGGACGAACAGCACGGGCTGCCGGCGGCAGCAGCGACCAGGGGTGGAGCCGGTGGACGTCCGTTCGCGGGCGTCGTCACCGGTGGTGCGCGCCCGGTCGCGCACCGCGCAGACCGCGCCGGGCGGGGCCCGGCGAGGTCCGCGGCGCCCGGTGACCGGCAGGTGAGCTTCGTGGAGCGGGGTGCGCGGTGACCACACTCGCGGTGGCGCTGGCCGCGCTGGGCGCCTGCGGTTACGCCGTCGGCGCCCGGTTGCAGCACGGCGCGGTGCAGGACGCGATCGGCGACGACGGCTTGAAGGTGCGCAGCCAGGTGCGGCTGCTGCGCAACCAGCGATGGCTGCTGGGGCTGCTGGCGCTGGGCAGCGGGGCGCTGCTGCACGCCTGCGCGCTGGGGCTGGCGCCGCTGAGCGTCGTGCAGCCGGTCGGCGTGCTGGCGCTGCCGATCACCGTGCTGCTCAACGCCCGCCAGCAGGGCATCCGCACCCGCGACCTCAACGTGCACGTGGTGCTCTCGGTGCTGGCCGCGACCGGTGGTGTCGCGGCGTTCGTGTTCCTCGCGGCGGGCAGCGCTACCTCCACCCCGGTGATGCCGGACGACCAGCTGCTCGCCACTCAGCTGGTGGCGGGCACGGTGCTGGCGCTGGGCGTGGTCGGCCTGGTCACCAGGTCGAAGGTCCGCTGCATGGCCTACGCGGCGGGCTGCGCCGTCGCCTACGGGCTGGTCTCGCTGCTGGTGCGGGCGCTGGTCCAGCAGTTCGGCAGCGCGCCGCTGCTGAGCATCAACCCGCTGCCGCTGGTCGTGATCGTGGTGGCGATGGCGGTGGGCGGCTGGTTGCTGCAGCACGGCTACGCGAGCGGCCCCCCGGACCTGGTCGTGGCCTGCCTGACCGTGATCGACCCGCTCGTGGCGGTGGGCCTGGGCATCGGGCTGCTGGGTGAGGCCGATGCCGTGGACGGTGCGACCGCGATCGGCGAGCTGCTGTGCGCCGTGATCGCCTGCGCAGGCGTGTTCGCGCTCGCGCGGCACCATCCGGACACCCAAGATCGGCGAGTGCAAGCAACCGTGACCGGCGACGGCGACGCCGACGTTCGGCGGATACGTTCTGACGGGAGTTCAACTTGACTTCGCAACCGTTCGGCGGAGATCGGCTGCGCATCGTGATCGGCGCGGTGATGTACCCGCCCGAGGTGAACGGTGCGGCGAACTTCGGCCACCGGCTCGCGACCGGGCTGGCCCGCCGTGGCCACGACGTGCACGTGATCTGCCACTCGGTGGACCGCAACGAGAGCACCGGCGTCGAGGACGGCGTGACGGTGCACCGCGTCGCGTCCTACCGGACCCCGGCGCACCCGACGTTCCGGGCGTGCCCGCCGTGGCAGGCCTCGTCGGTCGCCGACCGATTGCTGCGCGAGATCCAGCCGGACATCGTGCACGTCCAGTCGCACTTCTTCATCGGCCGCGGCCTGATCAACGCCGCGCGCCGTCAGGGCATCGGGCTCATCGCCACCAACCACTTCATGCCGGAGAACATCTTCGGCTACGTGCGCATCCCGAAGGCCCTGCAGAAGGCGGGCGCGCGGTTGCTCTGGCACAACCTGATCAAGCACTACGGCAAGGCGCAGCTGGTGACCGCGCCCACGCCGCGCGCGGTGCAGCTGCTCCAGGACAACGGGTTCTCCCGGCCGGCGGTGCCGGTGTCCTGCGGCATCGACGTCGGGCGGTACCGGCGCCGGGCGCAGGAGCTGCGCAAGCAGGACCCGGACTCCGCGACCCGCACCGTCCTGTTCGTCGGCAGGCTCGACGAGGAGAAGCACATCGACGACCTGCTGCGGGCGATGGCGCTGCTCAAGACCGAGCACCCGACCCGCCTGGAGATCGTCGGCGACGGCAGCTGCCGCGAACCGCTGGGCGAGCTGGCGGCGGAGCTCGGCATCTCGGACCGGGTGCACTTCGCGGGCCTGGTCGACGAGGAGGAGCTGCTCGACGCCTACGCCAGGGCGGACCTGTTCTGCATGCCGAGCATCGCCGAGCTGCAGAGCCTCGCCACGATGGAGGCGATGTCCGCGATCACCCCGGTGGTGCTGGCGGACGCGATGGCGCTGCCGCACCTGGTCGAGGCGGGGGAGAACGGCTGGCTTTACCGGCCGCGGGACGTGCACGCCCTGGCGCACGCCATCGACGACGTGCTCGCGGACCGCGCCACCATCGACCGGATGGGCGCCGCCGGGGAGCGGCTGGTCAGCAGCAAGCACGACATCGACGCGGTGCTGGCCCGCTTCGAATCGATCTACCGGCACGCGCTCGCGCACGACGACGGGGTGACACCCGTCGAGCTGCCCGCCGAGCTGGCCAGCTGAGGAGCCGCCATGAGCAGCAGAACACCGGCACTGGGCACCGCGGCGCACGAGCAGGAGCTGCGGCCGGAATCGCAGGTGGCGCGGATCCAGGGTTCGGACCTGCACTTCTGGACCTACCGGTCGAGCGCTCCGGACGAGGCGCCGGAGACCTCGGAGCCGCCGGAGACCTCGGCGGACGAGGAAGCGGACCGGCTGATCGTGATGGTGCACGGACTGCGCGGCACCCACCACGGGCTGGAGCCGATCGTGGCGCGGCTGGGCGGTGGTCGCACCGTCGTCGTCCCGGACCTGCCGGGGTTCGGCGACTCCGGGCCGATGACCGGGCGCGCGCACGACGTGCCCGGCTACGCCGACGCGATCATCGAGCTCATCGAGCACCTCGGTGGGCGGGACCGGCCGGTGGTGCTGCTCGGGCATTCCTTCGGTTCGATGGTGGCTGCGCACGTCGTCTCCCGTGGTCCGGAGTTGGTGGAGCGGCTGGTGCTGGTCAACCCGATCTCGACGCCCGCGTTGCGTGGGCCGCGGGTGGTGCTGTCCTGGCTGACTTCGCTGTACTACGCCCTGGGCACCGCGTTGCCGTCGCGGCTGGGGCGGGCGCTGCTGGCCAACCGGCTGGTGGTGTGGGGCACCGGGCTGGCGATGTTGCGGACCCGCGACCCGGAGGTGCGCCGGTTCGTACACGACAGCCACCAGCGCCACTTCTCCCGCTTCCACAGCCCGGCGCTGCTCACCGAGACCTACGAGGCTTCGGTGACCGGCACGGTGGCCGACCACAGCGCGTCGCTGACGCTGCCGACGCTGCTGATCGCGGGGGAGTCCGACGACATCGCACCGCTGGCCGGGCAGCGCGAGCTCCTCGCGGGCCTGCCGGATGCCGAGCTGGTGGTGATCCCCGGCGTCGGGCACCTCGTGCACTACGAGACGCCGGCCGCCGCCGCGCACGCGATCGACCGCTTCTTGGGGGAGTCTTGAGCGCCCGGCCGACCGATCCGATCGAGCCGCACGAGCCGACGGGAACCACCGAACCGGCCGGAACCACCGAACCCACCGGACGCGCCGGGACCGCCGGTACGCCGGGCCCCGACGAGTCCCGCGATCCGGCGGACGGGGACGGGGAGCTCCCCGCTGGCGGTGGGCGGCCCGCGCGGGTGTTCGTGGACGCCCGCTGGACGCGCACCGACGCGCACGACGGCATCAGCCGGTTCGGTGCGGAGCTGATCCGCGCGCTGCACGCCCTGCACCCGGTGACGATGCTGATCAACGACCGGCGCCAGCTCGCGCTGCTGCCGGCGGAAGTGCCGCACATCAAGATCAACAGCCCGTTCTCGGTGCGGGAGCTGTCCCTGGCGAGCAGGCTGCACGCGCTGGGCGCGGACGTGGTGTTCAGCCCGATGCAGGTGATCGGCGGGTTCGGCCGACGCTACCGCCTGGTGCTCACGCTGCACGACCTCATCTACTACCGGCACCCGGAACCGCCCGGTTTCCTGCCGCTGCCGGTGCGGGTGATCTGGCGGCTGTACCACCGCGCCTACTGGCCGCAGCGGCTGCTGCTGAACCGGGCGGACGCGGTCGTCACGGTCAGCGAGACGACCCCGCGGCTCATCCGGCGCCACCGCCTGACCCGGCGGCCGGTGACGGTGGTGCCGAACGCGCCGTCCGGCCTGCCGGAGCCCGTCGACGCCGAGCAGGCCCCCGCCGGGCAGGTCCGCGAACTGGTCTACATGGGTTCGTTCATGCCCTACAAGGACGTCGAGACGCTGATCGCGGGGATGGGATCGCTGCCCGGGTACCGCCTGCACCTGCTGAGCCGCATCGCCCCCGCCCGGGAGGCGGAGCTGCGCGCCCAGGTGCCGTCCGGTTCGGACGTGGTGTTTTGGAACGGCATCGACGAGGACGCCTACCGGACGCTGCTGCGCGGGGCGGCGGCGCTGGTGACGGCCTCGCGGGACGAGGGCTTCGGGTTGCCGATCATCGAGGCGATGCATGCCGGAACTCCTGTCGTGTGCAGCGATCTGGAGATCTTCCGCGAGGTGACGGGTGGTCACGCCCGGTTCTTCCCGGTCGGGGACGTCGCGGCCTTCGTCGCGGCGGTGCGCGAGGTGGACGATCCCGAGCAGCGCGCCGAACTGGTGCGCGGCGGCTGCGAGCAGGCCGCTCGGTTCACCTGGGAGCGCTCGGCCCGGCGGCTGCTGCGCGTGCTGGTGCCGGGCGCGGCGGGAACGGCCGGGGGGGGGGGGGGGGGGGGGGGGGGGGGGGCGGGGGGGCGGGGGGGGGGGGGCGGGCGGGGCGGGGGCGGGGGCCCCCCCCCCCCCCCACGCCGGATCAGCGTGACCAGATCTTGATCGCTCGCGGCACGTAGTCGGACCGCGGCGCGTGCGAACCGGACGGGTAGGTGGCGAAGTCCGCGTGCGTGTCGCAGTCCGGGTCCTGGTACACCGTGACGGGTTTCCCGGTCTGGTTGGCGAAGGACTTCACCTCGGGCTCGGCCGGGAGTGCGACGCACTCCTCCACGGCGGTCGCGCGCAGTTCGGCGCGGTGTGGTTCGCCCTGGAGTTCGACGTGCGGGTAGGCGCAGAACGCGCCGTCCTGGCAGGGGACCGGTGTCGCGGGACCCGCGTTCGCGGCTCCGCCGAGCCCGCCCAGCGCGATGCCCAGCGCCAGCAACGGGATCAGCGCGGAGCGCCCTCTGGTCCACAGTGGACGAGTTCGGCGACGCGGGTTCGAGATCGTGGTGGCGGCAGCGGACATGCTGGATCTCCTTTCACAGCAAGGGGAATTCGGAAGAGGTGTCCTGTCGGCCCAAGACGTGGCCCGGACTAGATCCAGATTCCCGAAACCGTGGTGCGAGCGCCAGCACTTCAGCTGGATACACCCCGACCGAGTGGATTTCCGGTCTGGCGCCGCGCAGTGGCGGCGGCAGACCGGAGAACCCGGTTCAGCCCCTCGGCCGGCTCACCAGCGCGCGGGTCACCCGCACCGCGCCCTGCCGCACCGCGCGCTCGACCGCCCACCGCCGGGCGCGGAACTCCGCGATCGGCAGCGAGATCGCCACCGACGCGGTCACGCAGCCCGCCGGGTCGAACACCGGCGAGGCCATGCACGCCAGCCCCGGCTGGAACTCCGCGATCTCCAAGGCGATCTGCGACTGCCGCACGTGCGAGAGGTGCTCCTCCAGCGCCTCCCGGGTGCGGATCGTCGACGGCGTGCACGGCGTCATCCCGGCCTGCTCCAGGTACCGCGCCCGCTGCTGCTGCTCCATCGCCGCCAGCATGATCTTGCCGAAGGCCGTGGCGTGCGAGGCCTGGTGGAACCCCACGTCCAACGGCTGCACCCGAGGACGCCGGTCGGAGTCCTCCACGTGCGCGATGACCACCTCGGTGTCCCGGTAGATCGCGTAGTACGCGGCGGCGTCCGCGTGGTGGTGCAACCGGCGGATCGCCGCGGCGATCTCCGGCGGCACCGCGAGCTGCCGGGACAGGGCCTGCCCGAGGAAGCGGGCCTTGTAGCCCAGCGCGAACACCTTCTGGTCGGTCAGGTGCACCACGTGCCCGGCCTCCACCAGCGTCGTCAGCAGGTGGTACGTCGTCGGCAACGTCAGGTCGAGCTGGGCGGCGAGGGACTTGGCGCTCACCCCGCACGGGGAGGCCGCGATCGCCTCCAGCACGCGCAGTGCGCGGCCCACCGACTGCAACGTCCCCGCCGGCGCCTTGGCGCCGTTGTGCTGCGGATTCCGTCCGCCGGTGGGCAGCGCGTCCATGCTCCTCAATGTAGGCCAGGCCGGGCGGTTCCCCCGCCGGGCCCGTACCGGGTGTCGAGCAGGCCACGACACCAGCCGGCGTTGCCCTCGATACTGACCCGCGTGGTGCGGGCGAACCGCAACCGCGCGGACAGCCCCTCGACGGGCACGGGTGCGCCGGCGTCGTCGACCAGCAGCGGGGCGTCCGGCCCGGACGGCAGGCCCAGCTGGTCCCGCCGCCTGCGCAGCCGGTCCAGCGCCTGGCTCGGCGGCAGGTTGCCGAGCCGCACCTGCACCAGCTGCTCCAGCCCGGTGCCCGAGCGCAGCAGCTGCTGGGCCACCTGCTCCTGGTAGGCCAGGTGCGCCTTGCGCAGGAACGTGGTGCGCAGCTCCTCCAGCTCACCGGCCGCCAGCCCGGGGAACGCGGCGTCGAAACCGTCCCCGGCCGCGACGCCCGCGTTGATCTCCTCGGACGCGAAGTGGTCCAGCAACCGCACCCGCACCCGCCGCACCCACGGCAGCTCCGCCACCGCGTCGTGCGCGTCGGCGACCATCAAATAGGCGAAGTTCGGCGCGCAGAAGTAGGTGGGCAGCCGCAGGTCGACCTGCACGTCCGAGCGGTCCACCGCCACCCGCGACACGAACTCCAGGTCGGTGACCGGCTGGTCCAGCTCCGGGTCGAGCACCGCGTCCAGCGCCCGCCACACCTCGGTCTCCAGGTTCACGGCCGTGGTCATGACGACAGCACCTCCTGGTTCAGCTCGGAGGCGACCGGTTCGCGGCCGGCCGGGACCGCGGGTTCCGCGGCGCGCATCTCCGCGGGCACCTCGATGTCGTAGAGCCGCGCCGCGTTCAGGCCGAGGATCTTGCGCTTGACGTCGGTGGTCAGCACCCCGTACTCGTCCTGCATGTCCTCCGGGATCTGGAAGTCCACGAACTGCTCCACCAGCCACTTCGGCGTCCAGATCGCGTAGTCGCTGGAGAAGGTGATCCGGTTCTCGTCCAGCCAGAACAGCAGCTCACCGATGATCTGGGCGAAGTAGCGCGGCCGGTGGTGCATGAACGCCATGGCCACCGCGAGTCCGCCGTAGACGTTGGGCTCCTGGGTGGCGATCCAGCAGAAGTCCTCCAGCCGCGGCAGCCCGACGTGCTCCACGATGAAGTTCAGCTCCGGGAACGCCGAGGCCACGTCGTCGACGTCGGCCACGTCGAACGCGTCCCGGTTCAGCGGGTAGATCGTCGGTCCCTTGTGGATGTGGATGTTGCGGATGCCCAGCTCCTGGCACTTCTCCAGGTACCGGTACGACCACGGGTCGGTCAGCTTCCAGCCCTTGGACTCGCCCTTCCACTCCGCGGTGTAGAGCTTGGTGCCCTTGAGCTGCCAGCGCTCCGCCAGCCGTTCCAGCGCGCCCAGCCCGGCCTCGCCGTCCCGCGGGTCCCAGCCGCCGTTCACGATGAACTTGTCCGGGTGCTTCTCGGCGAGCGCACCGTCCTGCTCGGTGGTGTTGAAGCCGTTGACGAAGAAGTCGGTGAGGTAGGTCGGCTGGAAGATGGCCTTGTCGACGTACCCGACCTCGAACAGGTCGTGGAGGATCTTCTCCTCGCTCTGCTTCTGGAACTGCTCGTGCGTCCAGATCTCCGACTCCGGGCTCAGGTTCCGGTGGTAGTCGAAGAAGCAGTTCAGGAAGCCCTCGCCGTAGCGGTTGGCCTGGTTGGCCGGCGTCCCGTCCCACGCGTGGATGTGGCTGTCGACGATGAAGTACTTCGTTCCGTCCTTCTCATACATGGCGAACCTCCGTGGTGGGGCGGGTCAGGGGACGAGGATGGCGCGGCCGCCGGGGATGCGACCCGAGTCGAGGTCGTCGAGCGCGTCCAGCGCGGCGTCGAGCGGGTAGGTGCGGGTGCGCAGCGAGACCTTGCCCTGCGCGGTGAGCGTCATCAGCTCGTCGAGGTCGAGGTACGAGCCGACGAGGTTGCCGACCACGTTGATCTCGCGGGAGATGACGTCGATGGTGGGCACGTCGAGCCGGCCGCCGTAGCCGATGACGAAGTACGAACCGGCGTCGCGGGTCATCGCGATCCCGTCCGCCTCGGTGCCGTTCTCGCCGACGAAGTCGAGCACCACCTCGGCGCCCTTCCCGCCGGTGATGTCCCGGACCGCGTCGACCTGACCGCCGTCGGCCCGGACGGCGTGGTGCGCGCCGAGCTGCTCGGCGAGCCGCAGCGCCTCCGGGGAGCGGTCCACCACGGTGATCTCGGCCGGGGTCAGCGCCACCAGGGACTGCAACCCGATGTGGCCGAGCCCGCCCGCGCCGATCACCACCACGTGCGCGCCCGGGTGCAGCAGCGGCACCGCCTTGCGCACCGCGTGGTAGGCGGTGAGCCCGGCGTCGGCGAGCGCGGCCACCTCGGCGGGTTCCAGCCCGTCGTCCAGCTTGACGACCGAGCGGGCGTTCGTGCGCAGCAGCTCCGCCATGCCCCCGTCGGTGTCGATGCCGGGGAACAGCGAGTTCTCGCAGTGCACGTCGTCCCCACCACGGCAGGGGCGGCACAGGCCGCAGGTGACCAGCGGGTGCAGGATGACCTTGTCACCGGGCCGCACGTTGCTCACGGCGCTGCCGACCTCGCGGACCGTTCCCGCGTTCTCGTGCCCGATGATGTAGGGCAGCGCGACGCCGCTCTTGTCGGCCCACTGCCCTTCGATGATGTGCAGGTCGGTGCGGCACACGCCCGCCGCCCCGACTTCGACCAGCACGTCCAGCGGTTCCCGCACGGCCGGATCGGGAACCGATTCGACCACGGGTCTCTCGCCGTAGGCGTGCACTCTGACCGCTCGCAACGCGGACTCCTCTCCGTTGAGCTGTGTCCTGGTTCACAGGCTGGCCGGAACGTCCCGCGACGTGGAAGAGGCGTTGTCAGATGCTGATAACCGCATGTCCGCCACCTGGTGGCGGCAGCTCCTTGAGCGGTTCAGCCCAACGTCCACCGCCGAACGCGGGAGCGGGCGCCCGCGGACTGGTGTCGGGGATGGCGCGGCGGCCTATAGTTCGCAGAGCTTCCGACCGGGTGAGCAGAGGAGTCGCTGGTGGCGTTCGACGCCGATGTCATCGTGGTGGGTGCCGGACTGGCCGGACTGGTCGCGACCGCCGAGCTGGCCGACGCCGGCCGCCGCGTGCTGCTGCTCGACCAGGAACCCGAGGCCTCGCTGGGCGGGCAGGCGCACTGGTCCTTCGGCGGCCTGTTCCTGGTGGACTCCCCGGAACAGCGCAGGCTCGGCGTGCACGACTCCCGCGAGCTGGCCTGGCAGGACTGGCAGGGCACCGCCGGGTTCGACCGCGCCGACGACCACTGGCCGCGCCGCTGGGCCGAGGCCTACGTGGACTTCGCCGCCGGGGAGAAGCGGTCCTGGCTGCGGCAGCAGGGGCTGTCGCTGTTCCCGCTGGTGCAGTGGGCCGAGCGCGGCGGATCGCTGGCCACCGGGCACGGCAACTCGGTGCCCCGCTTCCACATCACCTGGGGGACCGGGCCCGGAGTGCTGGAGCCGTTCCTGCGCCGCGTGCGCGCCGCCGAGGAGCGCGGCCGGGTGGAGCTGCGCTTCCGGCACCGGGTCACCGGGTTGACCACCACCGGCGGTGCCGTGGACGGGGTGCGCGGCGAGGTGCTGGAAGCCAGCGGGGTGTCCCGCGGCCAGCGCAGCTCCCGCACCGCGATCGGCGAGTTCGACCTGCGCGCGCAGGCCGTCGTGGTCACCTCCGGCGGCATCGGCGCGAACCTGGACCTGGTGCGGCGGAACTGGCCCGCGCGGCTCGGACCCGCCCCGGAGAAGATGATCGCCGGGGTGCCCGACCACGTGGACGGGCGGATGCTGGAGGTCGTCGGCGACACCGGTGGCCGCATCATCAACTCCGACCGGATGTGGCACTACACCGAAGGAATCCGCAACTACGATCCGGTGTGGACCGACCACGGCATCCGCATCCTGCCAGGACCGTCCTCGTTCTGGATCGACGCGCTCGGCCGCAGGCTGCCGCCGCCGCTGTTCCCCGGTGCGGACACCCTGGCGACCCTGGCGCACATCGGCTCCACCGGCCACGACCACACCTGGTTCGTGCTCAACCGGCGCATCATCAGCCGCGAGTTCGCGCTGTCCGGTTCGGAGCAGAACCCCGACCTCACCGGCCGCAACGTCGCCGAGGTGCTCGCCCGCGGCGGGGAGGTGACGCCGGGCCCGGTCGCCGAGTTCGTCAAGCGCGGCGCCGACTTCGTCACCCGGCGCACGCTGCCGGAGCTGGTGCGCGGGATGAACGAGCTGACCGGCGCGGACCTGATCGACGCCGAGCGGCTGGAGCGGGACATCGTGGCACGGGACCGGCAGGTCACCTCCGGGCTGGGCAAGGACGCGCAGATCTCGCTGATCCGCGCCGCCCGGCACTACAGCGTGGACCGGCTGGTGCGGGTCGCCCCGCCGCACCGGTTGCTGGACCCGGCGGCGGGTCCGCTGGTGGCGGTCCGGCTGACGCTGCTGACCCGCAAGACCCTCGGCGGGGTCGAGACGGACCTGGACGCGCGGGTCATCGGCGCGGGCGGCTCGCCGCTGCCGGGGCTGTACGCGGCCGGTGAGGTGGCCGGGTTCGGCGGCGGTGGCATGCACGGATACCGCTCGCTGGAGGGGACCTTCCTCGGCGGCTGCCTGTTCTCCGGGCGCACCGCCGGGCGGGCGGCCGCCCGGGCCACCGCCTGACCGGCCCGGTCCGCGCGGCGGTCACAGGAAGCAGGAGCTGACGTAGCCGGTGACCCGGGTGCGCCGGTCCAGCACCTGCGACCAGGTGTGCCGCGTGCGGCCGTCCGGGCAGGTCACCCGCTCGCCCTCGACCTCCCGGCGCTGCACCACCCGATCGCCCGGGTTGCCGACGCCCACCACCACCGACGACGTGCCGGGACCGGCCCGCAGGTTCACCCCCGGCACGCGGAAGTCCTCGGCGCGGTCGGGACCGGCGTCCCGGCTCAGCTCGGCGAGCCGCTGGCCGAATTCGAAGACGAAGTGCGCGACTCCGGCCCCCAGGCCGTGCACTTGCAGCACCAGTGCGGCGACTCCCGCCAGCACGGCGTTCCGGATCGTGTGCATGATTTTCCCCCTGGCTCCCGCGCCGGGCCGAACGCTCCCGGCCGGGAGTTTCGCGAAGAGATCGTTCCGACGTTTCCCCCGTAGCCGAACCAATCAACGCGCCGTTCATCTTATCGGCCGCGGAGGGTTCGCCGGGAGTGTCCGATCGTGTGCTTCGGGGAATGTGCCGACGCCTGCCGAACTCCGAAAAGAATTCGCGCTAGGACAGCGGTGAGCGATCACGATTACTTCGCAAGTGTCCACGATGCGGTGAACTGAATCGTCAGGTTCACCGCTGAGTGACCACATCGCGGTGGCGGTTAAGCTTCCCGCCGAGTGCGGCGGCATTCCGGCGAGCCCGCCGCGGACCGACGCGGAACCGTGCCGCCGAGCCGGAGCGGACCGGAGGAAACGATGGACGACGCGGATCCCTGGGACGGTTTGGCCGTTCCCGCCGGGTTGTGCCGGTACTGCGAGCACCCCTCGCTGAACCGCACGCGACGAGGCGTCACGTACATGCGGTGCACCCGAGCCGGATGGGATGAGCGGATTCCGCGCTATCCGGGGCTGCCGGTCGCGGAATGCGTCGGATTCGAACCCCGGACGGGATCCTGACGACCGCTCCGGGGGAAAGCGGCGCCGTCCGGACCGGCGCGGACGCGCCCGGAGCCGCACCTCCGGACGCCCCGCGGGAGCGGGTCAGCCCTTGCCCGCGCCGATCCCGGTCAGCGAGCGGACCTCCATCTCGGCCCGCCGGTCCTCATCGGGCGTCTCCTCGCTGAACAGCGTGCCGATCGCGGCGAACAGGAACGAGATCGGGATGGACACGATGCCCGGGTTGCGCAGCGGGAACAGCGCGAAGTCCACCCCGGGGAAGATGGAGTCCGGCGAGCCGGAGACCACCGGGGACAGCACGACCAGCACCAGGCAGGACACCAGTCCGCTGTAGATCCCCCACAAGGTTCCCGAGGTGTTGAACCGCCGCCAGAACAGCGAGTACAGCAGCGTGGACAGGTTCGCCGAGGCCGCGAACGCGAACGCCAGCCCCACCAGGAACGCGATGTTCTGCCCGTTGACGGCGATGCCGCCCAGGATCGACACCCCGCCGATGGCCAGCGCCGTGTACCGCGCGACCCGCACGACCTGGCCGGAGTCGGCGTTGCCGTCCCGGATCAGGTTCGCGTAGATGTCGTGGGCGAACGAGGCCGACGCGGTCAGGGTGAGCCCGGCGACCACCGCGAGGATGGTCGCGAACGCGACCGCGGCCACGATGCCCAGCAGGAACGTGCCGCCCACCTGGTAGGCCAGCAGCGGGGCCGCCGAGTTCTCCCCGCCGGGGGCGTCGAGGATGGTCGGGGTGCCGACCAGCGCCGCCGCGCCGAACCCGATGATCAGGGTGCACAGGTAGAACGCGGACATCGTCCACACCGCCCACACGACCGAGCGGCGGGCCTCCTTCGCGTTCGGCACCGTGTAGAAGCGCATCAGCACGTGCGGCAGCCCGCCGACGCCGAGCACCAGGGCCAGCGACAGCGAGACGAAGTCCAACCTGGTCATCGAGGACAGCCCGTACTGCACGCCCGGCGCGAAGATGTCCCGGCCGTTCGGGTTGTTCTCGGCGGCGTGGACCAGCAGCTTCGACGGGTCGTAGCCGAACTTCCCGATCAGGAAGATCGTCATCATCCCGACGCAGAGGAACAGCAGCGCGGCCTTCACGATCTGCACCCACGTGGTGCCCTTCATGCCGCCGACCAGCACGTACAGCACCATGACGACGCCGACGACGGCGATGACGATCGCCTGGCCGCCCGCGCCGTGCACGTCGAGCAGCAGGGCCACGAGCCCGCCGGCCCCGGCCATCTGCGCGATCATGTAGACGAAGGTGATGGCCAGCGTGGAGACGGCGGCCGCGGCGCGGACCGGGCGCTTGCGCATCCGGAAGCTGAGCACGTCGCCCATGGTGAACCGGCCGGTGTTGCGCATCCGCTCGGCGATGAGCAGCAGGTTGATCAGCCAGGCGACCAGGAATCCGATGGAGTACAGGAAGCCGTCGTAGCCGTGCACCGCGATCGCCCCCGCGATGCCGAGGAACGAGGCGGCGGAGAGGAAGTCGCCGGAGAGCGCGATGCCGTTCTGCGCGCCGGTGAACGAGCCGCCCGCGGCGAAGTAGTCGGCGGTGGTGCTGCGGCGGCTGCTGACCCGGTAGACGAGGAACAGGGTGAGCAGCACGAACCCGGCGAAGATCGCCGTGTTGACCGCGGGCCCGTCGGCGGGCAGCAGCGAGCCGCCCGGGGAGTCCTGCGCGACGGCGGGGAGGGGGTGGTTCATCGCCGGTCACCGTCCGCGGCCGGCGCGGTGGAGGCGTCCACTTCGGCGCGCAGCTCTTCGACGAGGGGGTCGACGGAGCGTTCGGCGAAGCGGACGTAGGCGGTGGTGATGAGCACCGTGGACACGAACTGCCCGATTCCGAGCAGCAACCCGATGTTGATCAATCCGAGCACGGGGCGGGCCATCAGCTCGGTCTGATAGGCGGCGAGCAGGACGTAGCCGAGGTACCAGACGAGGAATAACGCGGTCATCGGAAATACGAACCTGATCACCTTCCGGCGCAGGTCGTGGAATTCGGCGCTGGACGCGATGGCCGGGTAATCCGGACCGGTTCGCAGCGTGATGTCGGTGCTGCGCTCGATTCCGGCGAAGGGTTTCGGGGTTTGCCTCCGCGCCCGGTGCTGCGGGTAAGCGCGTATTGCGGTTCGAGTGGCGTCGCTCATGCTTCCTTCCCGGAAGTTCTCTGTTCGGGTCGGTCGGAACTCGGGGGACCCGGTGGATGCGATGTCGAAGCTCAGCGGCGGCGAAGTTAACCACCTCTCTGCCGCAATTGGGAAGAGATGTCGCCACACAGGATGACGGATCGATCACGAAGAGTGATGAACGTGGGGTGCCTCAGGCGTCCCGTGACACGTCCGGTTGAACCTCGACCACACGGCTGCTCGCGGCGGCGAAGGTTTTCCGGGAGCGCCGACAGCGATCGTCCGGAGGTGAACCTGCTTCCGCGCAGTGAAAAATTCCTCGTTCCGGTAGGTGCGGAGCCGTCCCCGGAAGACGTGACGTGCGGTGTTGCTCGGAGTCGATTGCGCCGAAAACGCCCTCCGCTGTTTCCCGGGGGCAGGGTTTATAGTGCAGGCACCCGAAAGCAGACCGCCTCCTCTTCCTTCGCCCCGGTTAGGTGTCCGTGTCCGGAATGCCGTCAGTCCCGGCACAGCCCGTAGCGATCGGTTCGGTAACGCTCGGTCTCGCTGGAGCCACCGCACCGATACGGTTCTGTGCTGGAAGTTCGCCCCGCCGACTACGAGCCTGCCCGCCGCCGGACCGCTTTCCCCCCGACAACCCAGACGACGATTGCGGGATCACACGCATGCGCCGTTCCCCGACGCCAAGTTCACTCGAAAGAGGTCGCCTGCTGAGCAGGGCCGACCGGCCGACGCCGAGGTGGTGCTCGTGACGGCGTCGACTCCCCCGCGCGAGCGGGCACGGTTAGGCCAGTGGCGGAACTGGAGCCTCTCGGTCAAGTTCGCCGCGGTCGTGCTGGTCCCGGTGATCTTCGCGGTCGGCCTCGGCATCTCCCAGATCCGCTGGCAGGTCGACCAGGCCAACGAGTACGAGCGCGTCGCGCACGTGCTGGACGGCGCGCAGAAGGTCGAACCCCTCGTCGCCGCGCTGCAGAACGAGCGCAACGCCGCCGTTCTGATCAACAACGCCGAGGAGCTGGACCGGCGGGTCGCCGAAGTGGACGCCGCCTTCGCCACCGTCGACGAGGAGATCGGGCACTCCGCCGGTCCCGGTGAGATCGACTACGGCCAGATCGTCGACGACCGCCACCACGAAGTGCACACCGCGCTCGAACAGCTCGACGGCGCGCGCGAAGCGGTCCGCCGCGAATCGCTGTCCACCCCCGACACCATCAACGCCTACAGCGCCGCCATCACCTCGGTGCTGTCCCTGGACCGCGCGCTCACCAGCACCGTGTCCGAGCCGACGCTGGCCGCCACCGCATCGGCGCTGCAGGACATGCTCGCCATGATGGAAGAGGTCCGGCTCCAGCAGGCCTGGGTGCTCAGCGGACTCTCCCAGGGCCAGCTGGCGCCGCAGTCCGGCGACGCGCTGCAGGGCTCCCGCGCCCGGCTCGTCTCCAAGATCGCCGACGCCCGCGCCACCGTCGCTCGGCACTGGCAGGAGCGCCTGGACGCGACCACGCAGGGTCCGGAGATCGTGCAGCGCAACGCGATGCTCACCCAGGTCCTGATGGCCGGGATGAGCGGTGGCGAGCTGCCGGTGACCGCGGCCCAGTGGAACGACATCTCCGACCAGGTGGTCGGGCTCATCGACGACGGCCACAACGACCTCGCCGACGAGGTCCGCGCCGGGGCGAGCGAACTCCGCGAGGACGCGGGCAACGCGGCGGGCTGGGACTCGGCGCTGCTGCTGGCCTCGCTCATCATCGCCGCCGCGGTGATCACCACGATCACCCGCCAGCTGATCGGCTCGCTGCGCCTGCTCCGGCAGGGCGCGCTCGACGCCGCCCAGCACGGGCTGCCGGACGCCGTCGCGGGCATCCGGTCCGGTGAGGAGGCCCGCGAGCTGCGGCCGCTGCCGGTCCGGACGACCGAAGAGGTCGGCCAGGTGGCGCGCGCCTTCGACGAGGTGCAGGCGCAGGCGCTGCGGCTCGCCGCCGAGCAGGCCTCGCTGCGGCACGGCTACAGCGAATCGTTCGTCGGCGTCTCCCGCCGGAGCCAGGGCCTGCTGGAACGCCAGCTGCGGCTGTTCGAGCAGCTGGAGCAGGACGAGGAGGACCCGGACCAGCTGTCCCGGCTGTTCCAGCTCGACCACCTCGCGACCCGGATGCGCCGCAACAACGAGAACCTGATGGTGCTCTCCGGCAGCGACCTGGCGCGGCGGTTCGTCCGGCCCACCGAGCTCGGCGACATGCTGCGCGCCGCGGTCTCCGAGATCGAGCAGTACCCGCGGGTCGTCGTGCAGCCGCCGCCGCAGGTGCGGCTGCTGGGCCACGCGGCCAGCGACCTGGTGCGGCTGATGGCCGAGCTGATGGACAACGCGGCGAACTTCTCCGCGCCCGACACCTCGGTCACCGTCTCCAGCTACCAGGCCGGCGACGGGTCGATCACCGTGGACGTGCTCGACGAGGGCATCGGCATGGGCGACCAGGAACTGGCCGCCGCCAACGAGCGGCTGTCCCGGGTCGACGAGAACGACCTGGCGACCTCGCGCCGGATGGGCCTGTTCGTGGTCTCCCGGCTGGCACTGCGCCACGGCGTCACCGTGCAGCTGCACGGCGGCCCCGATGTGGACGGTGTGCGGGCCACTGTGAACATCCCCGCCGAGCACGTGGTGGCGGGCGCGTCCGTCCCGCAGCAGCCCACGCCTGCGATGGGCGGGCAGCGCAACGGCGTGGCGCACCACGACATGCCGACCTCCGGTTCCTTCGGGACCGGCCCGCAGCCGATGACGTCCGCCCTCGACGGTGCGCAGCACGACGACACCGGGTTCGTGTGGAACGCGGGCGGCGAGACCGGGTTCAGCACCGCCGAGACCGGGTTCAGCACGGCGGAGGGCGAGACCGGCTTCAGCACGGGCACCGGATTCGCGGCCGAGACCGGCTTCGCGGCCGAGACCGGGTTCAGCACCGGCTTCGGCACCGCGGACCCGGTCGGTCCCGGCGGCGCCGACCCGGCGGAGACCGGGTTCAGCACGGCGGAACCGGACGGCGAGCGGAACACGTTCAACACCGGCTTCCTCACGCCCGGCGACACGTCGAACTCCCCGCTGCCGAAGCGGGAACCGGCGGCCGGCCTCGTCGGCCCCTCGCAGCAGGAGTCCGCGGGCGACCTCGGCAGCCTGTTCACCCCGGTGGACATCCCGGAGCAGGCCGACTCGCACGACTTCGCCGCGGACTGGACCTCCTCGGACCTGGCGTGGCCGCCGGCGCCGGAGGACGCCCCGGCCGCCGCGGACGACGCCTCGTCGCCGATCTTCGAAGAGGTCTCCACCCAGTGGTTCCAGCCCATCACGGACGAGGACCTCGACGAGTACTCCCGCGAGCAGGAGGCGCGCCGGGAATGGCCCGGTGACGAGCAGGCGACGTCCATCATGGACAGCGGTTCCTGGTCGTTCACCGCGGATTCCGCGGCGGAGGCCGAAGCCGAGGCGAAGGCCGCGGAGGCCGTCGACGCCCCGGAACCCGGCTTCACCGACTCCGGCCTCCCGCGGCGGAACGGCAGCGGCCCCGCCGAGGAACCGGTGGTGCACGTCGACGAGCACGACCCGCTCGGCATCGGCGAGCTCGACCAGGACCGCGCGGACGCGGCCCCCGCCGCGGGTTCCCCGGCGGAGCGCAGCCCGCAGGAGCTGAGCCGCAGACTGGCCGACCTGCAGGGCGGCCTGCGTTTCGGGAGGAACGGCGCCATGACCTCGTCGTCGCAGGACGGTTCCGACCCGGGCCCCGCGCAGGCGGACGGCCCGGACCTGCCGGCCGGGAGCTCCAGCCGGATCGCCGACGACGAAACCCCGGCGGCGAACGGGAACGGGAACGGCGGCTGGACCTTCGCGACCGACGAGTCCTGGCGCCAGGCCGAAGCCGTCACGAACCTCAGCCCCACCTCGTTCACCGAGTCCGGGTTGCCCCGCCGCACCCCCAAGGCGCAGCTGGCCCCGGGCAGCGCGCAGGCCGGTCCGAGCAGGCCGGAGGGCCAGCGCCCCGAACGGGACGCGAGCGCGCTGCGCGGCAGGTTGTCCAGCTTCCAATCCGGTGTCGAGCGCGGCAGGCACCGGGCGCCGGACGAGTCGTAGGGAGGGCGCGTGCGGAACTCGAACGTCGTCGTTGATGGTCCCCACCGGAAGAAGGAGCGCTAGCCAGGCCACTGAGGGCGCGGAGGACCGCGTCCGGTTCCACCGATTCGGCAACACGGAGTCGTTCGGACAGACCTCGGCGATTCCACGACCACAAGCCAGGAGGTTGCATGACTCCCCAGGAGACGATGTCCCGGCGGTTCGGGTGGCTGGTGACGGACTTCACCCAGCGCGTCGCCGGCGTGGCGCACGCGATCGTGGTGTCCGCGGACGGACTGCTGCTGACCGCTTCGGCGAACCTGCCGCAGGACCGCGCGGAACAGCTCGCCGCGGTCTCGTCCGGTCTGCTGAGCCTGACCAACGGTGCCGCGAAGTGCTTCGAAGCGGGCGAGGTCACCGAGACCATCGTGGAGATGCAGTACGGCACGTTGATCCAGATGGGCATCAGCGACGGTTCCTGCCTGACGGCGCTGGCGGCGCCGCAGTGCGACATGGGCCTGATCGCCTACGAGATGGCGATGCTGGTGGAACGCGTCGGCCAGATGCTCACCCCGGAGCTGCGGCACCAGCTGCAGGGCGCGAGGAATCCGTTCTCCCGCCCGGCCGCGGTGAGGTGACGCGATGAGCGATCCGGAGTTCGGCGAGCAGGACCGAAGACGGGACGAGCCGGACGAGAACACCTTCGCCGACGTGATGAACGGGTTCACCTTCGACAGCGGCCGCGGCAGGCGCGGGCGCCGGAAGAAGGCGGACCAGGCGGAGGACTCGGCCGCCGAGCAGGGCCCGGGAGACGCGGGTGCACCGCAACCCCAGTCGGGGCAGCCGCACTCCCGGCGACCCACCGCCCGGCCTCCAGCGGATCCGTTCGACCGGCGCGATCCGTTCGAAACCCCGCTGGAGTGGGAAACGCAAGGCCCGACGTACCGCGAACCGGACGCGGACTGGGGCGGGTCCCCGGAACCCGGTTCGGGGACGGCGGGATCGGCTCCGTGGACCGTCGGGGGGCAGCCCGCGGGCCGACCGGAAGCGGGGGGTGGTGAACCGGTGCCGGAACAGTCCAGGGGGGCGTTCGGCGCACCGGAGCGAGAACCGGAGCCGCAGGCCGAGGTTCCCGCGGCCATCCGCTCGTACACCTGGACCGGTGGCCGGACCAGGTCGAACTACGAGCTGCAAATGGAGACGCTCGTGTCCACGAGCGAGGCCTACCGGCCTGGCTCGGCGGGGCGGATGGAACACGAGTCGATCGCTGAAATGTGCCGGCATCCCAGGTCGGTGGCCGAAGTCGGAGCGCTGCTCTCCGTTCCGATCGGGGTGGCTAGGGTGTTGCTGGCCGACATGGCGGAACTGGGGATGGTCACCGTGCACCAGACGGTGACCGAAAGCGGTAGCGCACCACACCTGTTGTTGATGGAAAGGGTATTGAGTGGACTCCGTCGGCTATAGAGCTCCCCAAGGAGGCGCTCGGGGGCCGGTCGCCCCCCAGCGCGGTGCCACGACCTCGGCGAAGATCGTCGTCGCGGGCGGATTCGGTGTCGGCAAGACGACGTTCGTCGGCTCCGTCTCCGAGATCGTCCCGCTGACCACCGAGGCGGTGATGACGGAGGCCAGCGCGGGCGTGGACGACCTCGCGGCCACACCGGACAAGAGAAGCACCACGGTCGCGATGGACTTCGGCCGCATCTCGCTGGATTCGGACCTGATCCTGTACCTGTTCGGCACGCCCGGGCAGCAGCGCTTCTGGTTCATGTGGGATGACCTGGTCAAGGGCGCGATCGGCGCGGTGGTGCTGGTCGACACCCGGAGGCTGGCGGATTCGTTCTCCGCAGTGGACTTCTTCGAAGACCGCGGGCTGCCCTACCTGATCGCGGTGAACTGCTTCAACGGCGAACTGCAGCACCGCATGGAGGAGATCCGGGAGGCGATGGCGATCGGGCCGCACGTGCCGATCGGACCGTGCGACGCCCGGGACCAGCAGTCCACCAAGCAGGCGCTGATCGCCTTGGTGCAGCACGCGATGCGGCACTGGCAGCAGCAGGGGCAACCGGGCGGTCAGCAGATCGCGCGGTGAGTCCCGCGGCGGACCGGCCCGCGCGCCGGTGACGGGGAACTCCCCGGCCGGGTCGCGGGTGGTGGGTCGTACAACTCGATCGAGCGAGTGGGCGAGCGCGCCTGCGGAGCGGATGACCGCTCTGCGGCGCGC
>NZ_JAIUKC010000180.1:0-21148 GCF_020177435.1 Saccharopolyspora sp. 7B
CCCCCTCCCGCTCGGGGGGTTATCATCGGGGCGCTTATCCCCCCCCCCCCCCGCCCCCCCCCCCGGGCCCCCCCCGCCCCCGGGGGGCCCCCCGGCACGGTCACGCCTCGCCCGCGTCCTCGTCGTCGGTCTCCCGCGCCAGCTGGTTGCCCGCCTCCGCGTACAGGCTCGTCAGCAGCCACGCCCCCACCCCGATGTCATCGGTGATGCCCACCAGCGGCAGCAGGTCCGGCACGAAATCCAGCGGCCAGATCAGGTACAGCACCCCCGCCAGCCACAGCACCGTCTGGTAGCGCGGCACCGCCGCGGGCCGGCCGCGCCACGGCGCCGCGACCATCGACGGGATCGCCCGCAACCGCCGCACCGGACCACCCGTGCCCGGCGCCGAGCGGTGCGCCCGCCGCGCCGCCCGCACCGGGGCGAGCCTGCGCCGCACCAGCGCGACCAGCCCGGCGATCACCACGCCGATGCCCGCCGCGATCAGGCCGCCCGGCACCAGCCAGCCCTGCCCGCTCCAGTCCCCGACCACCAGCGCCACCACGCCGGCCAGGACGAGCACTCCACCAACGGCGATCATCACGAACACCCCTCACGAGCACGGGAACCGGCACCAGCCTGCCACGAGCCGCCGCGCCGCCCCGATCACCCGCCCGGTCCGACCGGCACGCGGGCCACCACGATCCGTGCCACAGTCGCCGAGGGCCGGGCGGACAGCAGGGGGGCACCGTGGTCGAACAGGCCGAACCGACACGTCGGCAACCGTCGCTGGCCCGCGCGGGCGGCACGATGGCCATCGCCACCGTCGTCAGCCGCATCACCGGACTCGCCTCGAAGGTCGTGCTCGTCGCCGTCCTCGGCCTCGGCATGGTCAACGACTCCTACACGGTGGCCAACACGCTGCCGACCGTCGTCAACGAACTGCTCCTCGGCGGCGTTCTCACCAGCGTCGCCGTCCCGCTGCTGGTGCGCGCCCAGCAGCGCGGCGAACGCAACGGCGAGCAGTACGCCCAATGGCTGATCACCACGGGTGGGGTGCTCATGGCGGGGGCCACCGTCGTCGCCGTCGCCACCGCACCGCTGCTCACCGCGCTCTACCTCGGCGCCCACACCCGCGCCAACACCGCGCTGACCACCGCTTTCGCCTACCTGCTGCTGCCGGCGATCCTCTTCTACGGCCTGTCCGCGCTGCTGTCGGCGGTGCTCAACGCCCGGCACGTGTTCGGCCCGCCCGCCTGGGCGCCCGTGGTGAACAACCTCGTCGTGCTCACCACGGCCGGGGTGTTCGTGCTGCTGCCCGGCACCATCACCCTCGACCCGGTGCGCATGGGAGAACCGAAGCTGCTCGTGCTCGGCATCGGCACCGCGCTCGGCATCGTCGCGCAGAGCCTCGTCGTCGCCGTCTCCCTGCGCCGCACCGGTTTCCGCTACCGCTGGCGGTGGGGCTGGGACCACCGGCTCGGCGAGTTCGCCTCGCTCGCCGGGTGGGTGGTGCTCTACACGCTGATCAGCCAGTTCGGCATGATCGTCACCACCCGCGTCGGCGCCCAGGGCACCGAGGGCAGCGTCGCCACCTTCACCTACGCGTGGCTGCTGTCCCAGGTCCCCTACGGCGTGCTCGGGGTGTCCCTGCTGACCGCGCTCATGCCGCGCATCAGCCGCTCCGCCACCGACCCCGACACCCGCGCGTTCGTCGTCGACCTGTCGCTGGGCACCCGGATGAGCGGGGTGCTGCTGCTGCCGATCAGCGCGCTCATGCTCGTCGCCGGGGGCTCGCTGGGCATCGCGTTCTTCTCCCTCGGCAACAACGGCATCGCCGCCGCCGACCGGCTCGGCGCCACCATCGGGGTGTGCGCGCTGGGCATCGTGCCGTTCGCGATCACCATGCTGCAGCTGCGCGCCTTCTACGCCATGAAGGACGCCCGCACGCCCACCGCCATCAACCTGATCATGGTCGTGTTCCGGTCGGGGCTGTGCTACCTGTTCCTGGCCACCACCGACCCGGAGGACCTCGTCGTCGGCGTCGCGCTCGCCATGTCGCTGAGCTTCGCCCTCGGTGCGCTGGTCGGGCAGCTGTGGCTGCGGGCCCGCGTCGGCGGCGTCGACACACGCCGCACCGCGGGGAGCCTGCTGCGCGCGCTCGCGGTCACCGCGGTGGCCTGCGGCTGCGCCCTCGCCGCCGACCGGGCCGTGCACGCCGCGCTCGGCGAGACCGGTGCCGTGGCCGGTGCGTGGATCACGCTCGTCGTGGACGGCGTCGTCGTGCTCGTCGCGAGCTTCGGCGGCCTGCTGCTGGTGCGCGCCCCCGAAGTGCAACCGGTGCGCGAAGCGCTGCGCCGGCGCTGAGCGCGCAGGCTCACTTCGGGTTGCGCGCCCGCACCCGGGTGCGCTCCACCCGCAGCGCTGCCAGCTCCTCCGGTTCCGCGATCGGCTGCAGCGGCGCCCCCATCGCCCACTCCAGCAGCAGGTCCGCCAGCGCCGGGTTCCGCGCGAGGATCGGGCCGTGCAGGTAGGTGCACACCACGTGCCCGCGCACCGCGCCCTCCGCGCGCTCGTGCCCGTTGCCGGTGCCCCGGGTCACCCGCCCCAGCGGGACCGAACCCGCACCGAGCCTGGTGCGGCCCAGGTGGTTCTCGAAGCCGGTCAGCATCCCCACCCCGGCCAGCACCGAGTTCGCCGTCACCTCGCCGATCGCGCGTTCCCCGGCGGGTTCGGTGACCGCGTCCACCAGCCCCAGGCCTTCGTGGCGCACCCCGTCGCCGGTGGTGAACTCGGTGCCCAGCAGCTGCAGGCCCCCGCAGATCCCCAGCACCGGCACCCCGCGCGCCGCCGCGCGCTGCAGGCCGGGCGAACGCGACAGCACCCGCATCGCCGCGGTCTGCGCCACGTCCTCACCGCCGCCCAGCAGGTACACGTCGCAGGACTCCGGCACCTCCGGGGCGGACGACAGCACCGTCACCGTCTCGCTCGGGATGCCCCGCCACGCCAGCCGCTGCTCCAGCACCAGCACGTTCCCGCGGTCCCCGTAGGTGCCCAGCAGGTCCGGCAGCAGCAGCGCGATCCGCACGCCCCCGCTCATCGGGTCACGCTCCGGGCCAGCAGGTCGCGGAAGGCGGTGTAGTTCGCGATCACATCCGGTTCGGCCCCGCTGCGGCCCAGCGCGTCCTGCGGGGTACTCACCACCTCACAGCGCACCCCCGCGTACCGCAACCGCACCGCCAGGTCCAAGCCCCGTTCGCCGGTCACCAGCACCGCCCTCCCGCGCAACGACTCGAAGTCCACGTCCCACAGCCAGGAGACGTCGTAGCCGTCGGCCTCCCTGCTGTTGACCACCAGCACCAGCGGCCGGTCGTGCCCGGAGACCAGGTCGAGCATCTCCAGCCAGCTCGCCGGGTTCTTCGCCAGCAGCAGCCGCACCACCCGGTCGTCGAGCAGCACGGTGGCGTAGCGGCCGCTGGCCTGGCGCAGGTCGGCGATCCGGGCCAGCACCCGGTCCGGGTCGCAGCCGAGTTCGGCGGCGGCGGCGACCGCGAAGGTGGCGTTGATCCGGTTGACGTGCCCGGGCAGCTGCAGGCTCAGCTGCCGCGCCCGCCCGTCCGGGCCGAGGACCGCCTCCGCGGTGACCGTCCAGTCCGCCTCGGGGCGGGCCAGGCCGCACTCGCAGCGCCACGGCCCGTCGAGGTCGGTGATGCCCGCGCCGCAGCGCGGGCAGTTCGACGCGTCGTGGATCCAGCGCGCCCCGCCGGACACCCACGTCACCCCGGGGTGCCCGGCGGCGACGGAGACGATGTTCGGGTCGTCGCGGTTGGCGACGACGCGGGTCCGCGGCACGCGTTCCAGCGCGGCGCGCAGGCTGCGCTGCACGGTGCGGATCTCCCCGACGCGGTCCATCTGGTCCCGGCTGAGGTTGAGCAGCACGATCACCGACGGCGCGAACTCGGCGGTGACCTGGGCGAGGTGCAGTTCGTCCACTTCGAGGGCGGCGAACGGCGCGGACAGGTCGGTCATCAGCGCGGCGACGTGCCCGTCGAGCATGTTCGCGCCGGTGACGTTGCTGGTGGCGGTGCCGCGGCTGCGCAGGGCTTCGGCGACCAGTGCGGTGGTGGTGGTCTTGCCGTTGGTGCCGGTGATCATGACGATGCGCCGGCCCGCGGCGAGCCTGCCGAGCAGGCCGGGTTGCAGGCTCAGCGCCAGCCTGCCGCCGATCATGCCGCCGCTGCCCAGGCGCAGCCGCCGAGACATGCCTGCGACGACGCGGCCCGCGCCGACGGCCAGCGAGGTGCGCAGCGGCCTGCCGGTGGCGGGTCCGCCGGGATGCGGCGGGGCGATCACCCGCCACGGCGGGACCACGGCCGGGTCGGTGGGCGTCGCGTCGTCGGCCGCGCGGGGCGGCGGCGGGACCCCCTCGCCCGCCGCGGTCCGCTCGCCGTCGGGCTCCGCGGTCTCGCCCTGCTCGCCGTCCCTTCTGGTTCCGGTCATTCGTCACTCCCCCTTGACGAACAGCGGTGCGGTGGCCGGTGTCCGGCTCACCTCACTGCCGCGGGACCAGGGGATCGACCAGGTCCGGCCTGCTCACCGCCCTCGCCCGCCGCTTCGACAGTGTGGCCCGGCGCCGCCGATACAGCGCGACGAATCCGAGCAGGCCACCGGCGGTCAACGTCAGCGCACCGACCTGCCCGTGGGTCTGCAGCGATTCGGCGAGCACCACCTGATGTGCGGGGAACACGACTCCTCGGCACCTCCTTCCCCGTGTCGGCTGAGCCGGGTTTCCGGCGTGGCCCCCATGGTCGGAGCGCGTCGGTCACGGACCGGTGCCGACATGCCGGGGCGTCACCCGGCCGGGCTGCACGTTCCGGTCGTGCGCGGCGAGCTCGGTGCCGCGGTCTCGTCCGGCGATCAGGCGTCGCGGCTCACTAGGGTCGTCACCGCGTCCGGTGCCGGGACCGCCGGACGCGGTGACGCGCTGGGGTCCCGCCGGGGACCGGGGAGTCGTGCGATGACCGAGTACTGGGTGCTTTTCGTGCTGGGGGCGATGGCGTTCGGCGGGGTGTGGTGGACGGCGTGGGACATCCGGTCGGACCTGCGGCGCAGGCGGCTGAAGTGACCCGGTCTGCTGGCGGCCGAGGGCGACGGCCTCGGGTCGTCGAACGCGCGCAGCGGGTCGTTCCCGCAGCCGCTGAGCTGCCGACCACCTGATCAACGGCCTCCGGCGAGCCGCGAAGAGAGCTATTCGACGTGGAGGCCGTCGCTGTTCATGGCTTTGGACAGGGTGGGTGCGGTCAGTGCGGTGACGACGAGCACCGACACGGCGGCGAAGGCCAGCACCGCCGCCATCCCCGGCAGGTCCACGGCGGGCAGGAGCGTGAACCCCGCCGCCATGAGCACCCCGCCGAGGACGTAACCGACCGGGACGGCGACCACCAGGGCCAAGAGCATGGGTACGGCGTTCTGCAGGAAGGCCGACCAGACGAGGGTGCTGCGCTTGGCCCCCACCGCACCGAGCACGGCCATCGGGCGGGCCCGTTCGTGGATCTGTTCGACGGCGGTGACCAGCAGGCTGCACCCGATCAGCGAGAACACCACCAGGGCCCCTGCCAGCAGCCCGTACTTGACCAGGTTCAACGCGATGCGCGGGTCGGTCCCCTCGGTGTAGCTCTCGTAGATGTCCGGGTTCGGCAGGTGGTGCCAGGCCGCGGTGCGGATCTGGTCGAGCAGCTGCGGTGGCGCGTGCTCGTCGCGCATCACGGTGAGGCTCACCCGGCGGATCTCCATCGGGATCCCCGCGGCGGCGGCCGGGGTCAGCACCAGGTTCGGCGCGTTGAGCGCCTCGGGCGTGCGCGGGCCTGCGGGGAGCACGGGCGGGACGATCCAGGCGATGGTGCCCGGCCCGGTGGCGTTCGAACCGGACCGGTCGATCTCCCACCGCTCCCCTTCGCGCAGCGGCCGTTGACCTTCTTCGGGTGGGCTGTGCTCGGTGCGGGTTGGTGAGAAGGCGTCACCGTCGCGGCACTCCCCGACCTCGATGATCCGGCTGATCGTGGCGCAGTCGGCGATCGCCACCGACGCGGCGGAACGTTCTCCGGAACGCAGGGAAACCGTGTGCTGGGCCGTCACCGAGCGGACCCCGGGCAGCGCGGCGATCTCGTCCCGCGTGGCGCTCAACCCTTCCCGGCCGGTCAGGTCCTCCTGCCCGTAGACGTTCACCTCCGATGTGCTCGTCCGGGTGGACAGCCGCTGGTACTGCTGTTCGAGGGAGGCAACCATGGTCTGGAGGGCGATGATGCCGGTGACGACGACAGCGATGGCGCTGACGGAGCGGGCCGCGGTGCCGCTGGTCAGGTGCAGCCTGCGCAGTGCTAGTTGCCAGGCGAGCGGGCCTGTGTGCCAGCGCCGGGCGACGTTCTCCACGATCCAGGGCAGCAGCAGCGGCACCGACAGCAACACCAGCGCCACCGCGAAGACCGGGATCGAGATGCGCAGGTCCGAGGACCCGATCTCGGTCCAGGGGACCGTGACGCCCACCATGCCCAGCACGAGCGGCACCAGCCGCGGCCACAACCGACGGCGGCGGGGCATCGCCTGGCGCACCGCACCGAGCGGGTCGCCGACCGCGCCGCGCAGCGCGGCCAGCGCGATCAGCACGGTGGTCAGCGGAACACCCGCGGTGATCAGCGCCGCCAGCCACCACACGGGCGTGAAGTCGTCGACGAACGCCGAGAAGCCCGCCACCTCGAGCCGGTCCACCGCCCAGTGGCACACCGCGAACAGCACCCACCCGGCGAGCACGCCGGTGGTGGCGCCGACGAGGGTTTCGCCGGAGGCGATGCGGCGCACCTGCCAGGCGCTCGCGCCGACGAGGCGCAGTGCGGCGAGCCTGCGTTGGCGGGCGGCCTCGGCCAGCCTGGTCGTGCTGATCACGAACACGATGACCGGCAGCAGCAGTGCGCAGGCGCCGATCGACCACAGCATCAGGGTTTCCGGCGTCGAGTTGAACTTGTCGTCGTGGGTCTCGCCGAAGTGGTCGTCGACGCGGTAGTCGGCGTTCCACTCGGTCAGCCCGCTGGCGCCCGCGTAGTAGTACAGCTCTCCCGGCGTGAGCAGTCCGTCGTCGCCGATGGTGCCGGTGACGGTGCCGGGCAGGCGGTCCCGCAGCAGCTCGGTTCCGGGCCGGGCCAGCAGGTCCGCCAGTGCCGGGGACACGATCAGCTCTCCCACGGCCGGGTAGTGGTCCAACCCGGCGGGCAGCGGGGCGTCCGGGTGCCGCGGTTCGACGAGCAGGCCCTCCACCGCTTCCCGGCCGAACGCGGTCCTGCCGTCCAAGCCGAGCACCGCTGCCGGGACCTGCGACTGCTCGGCCGTGGCGTGGGCCATGTCGCGGGCGGCGATGCGCTGGTCGCGGGCGTCGAGCCAGTTCGGCAGCGCGGCGCTGGCCAGCAGCACGAGCACGCCGATGCCGATGCCGATGGTCATCAGCGCGAGGCGTCCCCACGGGGTGTTGCGATCGCCGATGGCGAGGCGGATCCCCAGCACCAGGTCGGCGATCCAGGTGCGGGACCTGCTCATCGCGCGGTCTCCTCCGCCAGGGCCGTTCGCCCGTCGCGGATGACGACTTCGCGGTGCGCGTAGGCGGCGACGGTGGGTTCGTGGGTCACCAGCACCACGGCGCTGCCGGATTCGGAGGCGGTCTCGGTGAGCAGCTGCATCACTTCGCGGCCGCCGGTGGAGTCGAGGGCACCGGTCGGTTCGTCGGCGAAGATCACCGACGGGTCGGCGACCAGTGCGCGGGCGAGGGCGGCGCGCTGGCCCTGACCGCCGGAGATCTCGCCGGGGCGCTTGTCGAGCTGGGCGGTGACGCCGAGCTTGTCGGCCCAGTCGCGGGCGCGGCGCTCGGACTTGCTGCGGGCGGCACCGCTGAGGCGCAGCGGCAGCGCGATGTTCTCCAGCACGCTCAGCTCCGGGACGAGCTGGCCGAACTGGAACACGAACCCGAACTCGGAGCGGCGCAGCGCGCTGCGCTCGTCGTCGGACATACCGGTGACGTCGCGGCCGCGGAAGCGGACCGTGCCGGATTCGGGGGCGACGACCCCGGCCATGCAGTGCAGCAGCGTGGACTTGCCGGAGCCGGAGGCACCGACGACGGCGACGACCTCACCGGCGTCCACGGCGAGGTCCGCGCCGCGCAGCGCGGGGGTGGCGCCGAAGGAGCAGACCAGATCGGTCCCGGTGAGCATCGATTCGGTGCCGGACCTGGACGCGGTCATGCTGGGATCTCCTTCTGCGTGCTGCGGGGGCCGGGTGCGACGGCTCGATTCTCCCGGTCGCGCGCCGCGGCGCGGGCGGCGGGTGCTCCCCCGGCCGATCCGGTTCCCGGGCGCGTCGTGCGGGGCCGGTCGTCGGACTCCGACCGATCATGCATGGCCGGAACCCTACACGGCCGGGTGAACCGCTCCGGTGGGTTTCGGCAAGATCGTTCCGCGCGGGTGCGGCCGGGTCGGCTCCGCTCGCGCGGTGCCCGGTTTACCCGTCCGCTCCGGTGGGCGCGGCGACAGCGGCGTTGGCCCGTTCCCGCTGCGGCACGACGGTGTAGCGGGGGTCGCGGGGGGGGGGGCGCCCGGCGGCGAAAATCCCGAAGCGAGCGGCGGCCCCGGCCACGGCCAGACACGACCCGGCGACCGCCGCGATCCGCCGATCCCGTCCGGCCACCCCCGCCGCGGCCGCACCGGCCCAGGTCAGGACCCGGGAGGCGCGCAGCAACCGGCCGGGCGTGCCGGTGTCGTAGGCCTCGGCGGCGAGCCCGGCGCGGCGCAGCATGCGGTGCTCGGCGGCCAGTTCCAGCGCGGACCCGGTGATCGCCATCCGCCGCGCCGGGGCGGCCTGGGCGGTCGGGGTGGCGAGCAGGGCGATCCCGCCCGCGCTGGAGACGGCGCTGCCCGCGAACACGAACGGCAGCTCCCGGTGCACCTCGTGCCAGCCGGGCACGGCCGTGTCGGCCAGCAGCACCGCGGTGTAGGTGGTCATGGCGGGGCCGAGCACGGCGGCGGCGGTGCCCGCGAGCCTGCCGGTGCCGGGCAGCAGGCCGGTGAGGTCGCTGGCGGCCGCGGCGGCGGTCAGCCCGGAGAACGGGGCGAGGATCCAGGAGCCGACGCTCAGCGGCGAGGTCGGTTTCAGCACCCGCAGCATGTTCAGGAACCGCAGCGGCCGCCCCAGGTCGTGCACGAGCGCGAGCACGCTGGCCCCGGCGCCGGCCGCGGCGGCGACGCGCCCGGTGCGGCGCAGCTCGGGCCGCCCGGTCAGGTCGGCCAGCGCCGCCATCACCGCCGAGCCGCCTGCCAGCCCGCCGAGGAACAGGTAGGCGGGCACGTCGGGGACCTTCCAGGTGGGGCTCTTGATGATCTGCCGCCCGTAGTAGGAGCGGAACTCGGCGTCGGGCACGATCGATTCCCCGCGGCGCCTGCTCATCGCCGTCCCCGCCCGGCGAAGCAGACCGCGACGAGCGCGGCGGCGGTGCCCGCGGCGGCCGCGGCGTGCCGCCACATCGCCGGCAGGTCGCGGGTGGTCACGACCGGGTCGGGTGGCAGCCCGTAGACCTCGGGTTCGTCGAGCAGCAGGAAGAACGCGCCGTCCCCGCCGACGCCGTCGCCGGGGTCGTGGCCGTAGAGGCGGGCGCCGGTCTCACCGCGTTCGTGCAGTTCGTCGACGCGGCGGGCGGCGCGGGCGCGGAGTTCGTCGAGCGGCCCGTACTGGATGGACTCGGTGGGGCAGGCGGTGGCGCAGGCGGGGGCGAGCCCGGCGCCGAGCCGGTCCTGGCACAGGGTGCACTTGAACGCGCCGCCGTCCCCGGGCCGGATGTCGATCACCCCGTAGGGGCAGGCGGGCACGCAGTAGCCGCAGCCGTTGCACACGTCGTCCTGCACGAGCACGGTGCCGTGCTCGGTGCGGATGAGCGCCCCGGTGGGGCACACGTCGAGGCAGGCGGCGTGGGTGCAGTGCTTGCACACGTCGGAGGACATCAGCCACCGCACCCCGCCTCCCCCGTCGCCGGTGGGCCCGTCGCCGGGTGGTCCGAGGCCGGGCATGCCGAGGTCGGTGGCGGGCAGCTCCTGTTCGACGAACGCGACGTGCCGCCAGGTGCTGGCACCGAGGTCGCCGGTGTTGTCGTAGGACATGCCGGTGAGTTCCAGGCCGTCCTCGGGCAGCAGGTTCCACTCCTTGCAGGCCACTTCGCAGGCCTTGCAGCCGATGCAGATGCTGGTGTCGGTGAAGAACCCGACGCGTTCGGGGTGCTCGGCGTAGCCGGCGTCGGCGGCGGGGTCCTCCAGCGGTCCGCTGAGGCTGGTGCGATCGACCACGGCTGGCTCCCTCATCGTCCGGTGTCGTGGGGGTCGTCGGCGTGTTCGGTTCCGGTGCGCCCGGTGATGCCCGCGCGCCTGCGGTGCTCGGCGACGAGCTCGGCGAGCGCGGGGCCCCTGGGGCGGCGGCCGGGGCGGATGTCGCAGGTCCCGGCCTTGGTCTCCATGATGTGCACGTTCGGGTCCAGGGACACTCCGATCAGTTCGTTGGCGGCGTCGCCGGTGCTCAGCCCGTTCGGCCCCCAGTGCCAGGGCAGCCCGACCTGGTGCAGGGTGCGGTCGCCGAGGCGCAGCGGCCGCAGCCGGCGGGTGATCAGCACGCGGGCTTCGATGGCGCTGCGGGCGGTGATGATGGTGGCCCAGCCCAGGTGCTGCAGGCCGCGTTCGGCGGCCAGTTCCGGGGAGACCTCGACGAACATGGCCGGGGCGAGTTCGGACAGGTGGTGCAGCCAGCGGCTCATGCCCCCGGCGGTGTGGTGTTCGGTGAGGCGGAACGTGGTGAACGCGTACGGGTAGACCTCGGCGCCGGGTTCGTGCCCGCTGGGCTGGTAGCGGTTCTCCGGGCGGGAGAGGGTCTGGCGGGCGGGGTTGCGCTGCTGGCGGTCGTGCAGCGGGTTGGCCAGCGGTGATTCCTGCGGTTCGTAGTGGGCGGGCAGCGGCCCGTCGACGAGCCCGGCGGGGACGTAGAGCCAGCCGCGGCCGTCGCTCTGCATGATGAACGGGTCGGTGCCCGCGAGCCCGGCGGGCCCGGTGGCGCCGTCGGGGGGCCGGTAGTCGGGGTGCTTGTCGGCCTCGAAGTCGGGGACGTCGTGCCCGCGCCAGCGCCCGGCGTCCTCGTCCCACCACACGTAGGCCTTGCGGTCGCTCCACGGCCTGCCCTGCGGGTCGGCGGAGGCGCGGTTGTAGAGGGCGCGGCGGTTCGCCGGCCACGCCCAGCCCCAGTCGGGGGCGACCCAGTTCTGCTCCCGTCCGGGGGTGCGGCGGGCGGCCTGGTTGGTCTCCTCGGCGTGCACCCCGCTGTAGATCCAGCAGCCGCAGGAGGTGCTGCCGTCGGCGCGGAGTTCGGCGTAGCCGGACACGGTGGTGCCGTCGGGTCCGGTGCCGTTGATCTCGCGGAGCACGGCGTCGGCGCTGGGTTCGGCGATATCGCCTTCGGTCGGGTAGTCCCAGGTGAGGTCGAGCAGGGGCCGGTCGTTCTCCTGCTGCTCGGGGGTGCGCCGGTCGCGGCGGGCGGTGAGCTTCTCCCGGAGCCTGCGGCCGAGGTGGTAGTAGAACCACAGGTCGCTGCGCCGGTCCCCGCGGGGTTCGACGGCCTTGTGGTGCCACTGCAGCAGCCGCTGGGTGTTGGTGAACGAGCCGTCCTTCTCGGTGTGGGCGGCGGCGGGCAGGAAGAACACCTCGGTGCCGATGTCCGGGGTGGACAGTTCGCCGTTCTGGACTTCGGGCCCGTCCTTCCAGAACGTGGCGGTTTCGATCATGTTGAGGTCGCGGACGACGAGCCAGTCGAGGTTGGCCAGCCCGAGCCGCTGCTGCCGCGAGTTCGCGGTGCCCACCGCCGGGTTCTCCCCGATCACGAAGTAGCCCTTGACCTTGCCGTCGATCTGGTCGGCGACGGTCTGGAAGGTGCCGTGGTCGCCGGTGAGCCGCGGCAGGTTCGCGAAGGCGAAGTCGTTGTCGGGGGTCGCCGCGTCCCCCCACCAGGCCTTGAGGAGGCTGACCACGTAGGAGCGCATGTTCGCCCAGTAGCCGCGGGCGTGCTCGTCGGTGGCGACGAACGCGTCGAGGTCGTGGTCGGTCTGGGCCTGCGGCATCGGGATGTAGCCGGGCAGCAGGTTGAACAGCGTGGGGATGTCGGTGGAGCCCTGGATGCTGGCGTGCCCGCGCAGCGCGAGGATGCCCGCACCGGGGCGGCCGATGTTGCCCAGCAGCAGCTGCAGGATGGAGGCGGCGCGGATGTACTGCACGCCGACGGTGTGGTGGGTCCAGCCGACGGCGTAGGCGATGGTGGCGGTGCGGTCGCGCCCGGAGTTGCTGATCAGCGCGTCGGCGACCCGCTGGAACTCGGCCTGCGGCACGCCGCAGGTCTGCTCGACCACCTCCGGGGTGTAGCGGGCGAAGTGCCGTTTGAGCAGTTGGAACACGCACCGCGGGTGCTGCAGCGTCGGGTCGGTCTCGGGGGTGCCGTGGTAGACGGGCCCGCCGGATCCGGCGCGTTCGGGTCGGCTGCCCGCGCGTTCCCGGCCGTGCGGGCTGGCGGGCCGGTCCTCGCGCGGTTTCTCCCAGGACACCGCGGAGAGCGCTTCGGCACCCTCGTACTGCCAGCTGCTCGGGTCGTAGGCCCCTTCGTCGGGGTCGAACCCGGAGAACACGCCGTCGAGGTCCTCGGTGTCGGCGAACTCCTCCCCGATGATCATGGCGGCGTTGGTGTAGTTCACCACGTAGTCGTGGAAGTGGGCGTCGCGTTCGAGGACCTGGTGGATCAGCCCGCCGAGGAACGCGATGTCGCTGCCCGCGCGCAGCGGCACGTGCTGGTCGGCGACCGCGGAGGTGCGGGTGAAGCGCGGGTCGACGTGGATGACGGTGGCGCCGCGCGCTTGGGCCTCGGTCACCCACTGGAAGCCGACGGGGTGCGCTTCGGCCATGTTGGAACCCTGGATGAGGATGCAGTCGGCGTTGGCCAGGTCTTGCAGGAAGGTCGTGGCCCCTCCGCGCCCGAAGGAGGTTCCCAGACCGGGAACCGTGGAGGAGTGTCAAATGCGCGCCTGGTTCTCCACCTGGATGGCGCCCATGGCGGTGTAGAGCTTCTTCATGAGGTAGTTCTCCTCGTTGTCGAGGGTCGCTCCTCCGAGGCTCGCGATGCCCGTGGTGCGCCGCAGCGGCCTGCCTTCCTCGTCGGCCTGCTGCCAGGTGGCGTCCCGCGTGGCCAGCACGCGGTCGGTGATCATGTCGAGTGCGGTGTCGAGGTCGAGGTCCTCCCACTCGGTGCCGTGCGGGCGCCGGTAGCGGACCCGGTCCTGCCGGGTGGGTGCGGTGACGAGTTCGCGGCTGGCGGAGCCCTTGGGGCAGAGCCTGCCGCGGCTGATCGGCGAGTCCGGGTCGCCTTCGATCTGGGTGATCTCTCCGTCGCGCACGAACACCTGCTGCCCGCAGCCGACGGCGCAGTACGGGCAGATCGAGCGCACGACCCGGTCGGCGTCCTGGGTGCGGGCGCGGAGCGCGTCGGTGCGGCGGGAGCGGGCGGCGGTGCCGCGCCCGAGCGGGTCGGGTCCGGTGAGCTGGCGGACCAGCGGCCAGTTCAGCCACTGCGGCATCCGGCGACCTCCTCCCGCGAACGACGACGGCGGGTGCCCGATCCCCCATCGGACACCCGCCGCGGCGGTGGTGCAAGCCGGTCGTGCTCGCCGCTGGTCAGCCGCTGATGTTCTCGGCGGGCCGGTCGTCGTCGCGCTCGGCGGCGGCACCCGCGGCCGGGTCGGTCTCGGTTCCGGCGGTCTCGGTTCCGGCGTCGTCCGCGGCCTCGGGTGCCGGGGTGCCGGCTTGGGTGGCCGTGCGCGGCATCCAGATCCACGCGATGAGCGCGGCGAGCAGGATCAGCGCGGCGCCGGCGAGGTTGGCGAAGCGCATCCCGCCCATCCAGGACACCACGACCTCGTGGGCCAGGGCCGCGCCCTGCTGCCCGAGGGACGCGGCGACCTGCAGCCCACCGGGCAGCGATTCCTTCGCCATCGCTTGGGCCTCGGGCGGCAATCCGGCCACGGCCGGGCCCAGCTGGGTGGAGTAGGCGCTGCCGAGGACGCTGCCCAGCACGGCGACGCCGAGGGAGGCGCCGACCTCGCGGGTGACGTCGTTGGTGGCCGAACCCATGCCGGCGCGGGCGCGCGGCACGTTCGCCATCAGCTGGTCGGTGGCCGGGGCCATCGCCAGCGACATGCCGCCGGAGGTCAGCACCAGCGGCAGCAGCAGGTGCAGGTAGCCGGAGTCGGCGGTCAGGGTGCTGAGTCCGGCCATGCCGCAGGCGGCGAGCACCAGGCCCGCGGCGATGGTGGTGCGCGGGCCGAACCGGCCCACGATGCGCCCGACCTGCGGGGCGACCAGCACCATCATCACCGACATCGGCAGCATGGCCACCGAGGAGCCCAGCGGCGAGTACCCGAACACCAGGATCAGCGTCTGGCTCAGCGAGAAGAACACGCCGATCATCGCGAAGAACACCAGGGTCAGCGCGACCGCGGAGGCGGAGAACCCGGCGTTGCGGAACAGGTCCATGTCCAGCATCGGGTCCTTGACCCGCCGTTCCCAGGCGACGAACGCGCCGACGAGCAGCAGCCCGACCACGACCATGATCAGGGTGCGGGGCGCGGTCCAGCCGACGTGCTGGGCGTCGATGAGCCCGTAGACGACGACGGTGATGCCGACGGTGGACAGGATCGCGCCGCCGATGTCGATGCCGCCGTGCCCGCCTTCGACGGGGGCGTCGCTGCCTGCGTTCTTCGGCACGTACTTGATGCTGGCGATCACGGCGACCACGACGACGGGCACGTTGATCGCGAACACCGCGTGCCAGGTGCTGACCTCCAGCAGCAGCCCGGCGATGACCGGGCCGAGGGCGGTTCCGGCGCCGGAGACCGCGGCCCACACCCCGACCGCCTTGGTGCGCTCGGAGCTGGGGAACACGCTGGTGAGGATGGACAGCGTCACCGGCATGATCATCGATCCGCCGAGGCCGAGCAGCCCGCGGGCGGCGATCAGCTCGGCGCTGGAGCTGACGAAGAAGCACACGTACAGCGACACCGCGCCGAACAGCACCAGCCCGGCCTGCAGCATGAGCTTGCGCCCGTAGCGGTCGGCGAGGGTGGAGGTGGTGAACAGCAGCCCCGCGAACACCAGGGCGTAGGCGTTGCTGAACCACTGCTGGTCCGACAGCGAGGAGCCGAGGTCCTGGGACAGGAACGGCAGGGCGACGCCGAGCGAGGTGTTCGCCAGCATCGTCGCCGACAGCGCCAGGCACAGGACCAGCAGCGTGGTCCAGCGGCGGCGATAGACCCCCAGGTCGATGCCGTCGGCGACGGCGCGGCGCTCGCCTTCGGTGTTCGGGCCTTCGGTGGGGTGCGCACCGCCCGAAGCCGACTCGGGGTGGGTACCGGACACGAGGTCTCCTCATTTCGCGTGCGACAGGATGCCCACCCACGTTATGTCACCACTGCCATTTGTCACTCATGACATCAGTCACCGTTGACGGAACGTGCACACCGGGTGAACCTGGGTCGCATGACCGCCGCACCCGTCGAACCCTCCGCCGAGCCCGTCGACCGCAGGCGGCGCCGCACCGCCCGCACCCGGGCGGGCATCGAGGAGGCGGCGCTGCGGCTGTTCACCGAGCGGGGCTTCGACAACACCACCGTCGAGCAGATCGCCGAGGCCGCCGACATCGCCCCGCGCACCTTCTTCCGCCACTTCCCCAGCAAGGACGCGGTGCTGTTCGGCGATTCGCTGCGCGAGCAGGAGCGGATGCACCAGGTGCTGGCCTCCCGGCCCGCCGACGAGCATCCGATGCGCAAGCTGGCCGCCGCCATGTTCGACACCGCCGACCGGGTGCAGGCCGATCGCCGCCAGCACCTGATGCGCGCGCAGCTGCTGGATTCCCTGGAGGCCGGGGGCGACTACGAATCGCACCTGATGCACCGGCGTTGGGTGCACGAGGTGGCGACCAGCCTCGCCGAGCACTGCGGTGGCGGCGAACCCGATCCGCGGCTGTACACGTGGTCGATGCTGATGATGACCTGCTTCGGTTCGGCGATGCGGTCGTGGCTGGTGCGCACCGACGGCGCGACGCTGCGCGACATCCTCGCGGAACTGCTCGCCGAGACCTCCGCGGGCCTGCGCGAGGTCACCGCGGACCCGATCGGCCGTCCCCTGCCCTGACCCGTTCCGGCCCGGACGGGTGCGGGCCGGAGTCCTCGCGAACCTGGTCGCGCCGCCACACCACCCCGACCCGGTCGGGCGGCGGTGGGCACCCGCAGCCGCGTACCGGGTCAGCGCACGGTGATGAGGTGTTCGCCGCGCGGGACGAGTTCGCCGACGACGGGCGCGCCGGGGACCTCACCGGCCACCAGCAGCCCGCCGGAGGTCTGGGCGTCGGCCAGCAGCAGCGCCTCGCCCTCGCTGGTGGCGGCGAGGGCGCAGTGCGGGCGCACCCAGTCGAGGTTGCGGTGCGTGCCGCCGCTGACGTGCCCGTCGCGCAGCGCCTCCCGCGCCCCGTCCAGGTAGGGCACGGCGGCGGAGTCGAGGACGGCGGAGACCCCGCTGGCGCGCACCAGTTTCAGCAGGTGCCCGAGCAGCCCGAACCCGGTGACGTCGGTCGCGCAGCGCGCCCCGGCGGCCAGCGCGGCGGCCGAGGCCTCGGCGTTGAGCTCGGTCATGGCGGCCACGGCCTGCGGGAACACCTCGCCGGTGGCCTTGTGCCGGGTGTTGAGCACGCCGATGCCGAGGGGTTTGGTCAGCGACAGCGGCAGCCCGGCGCGCCCGGCGTCGTTGCGCAGCAGCGCGTCGGGGTCGGCGGTGCCGGTGGCGGCCATGCCGTACTTGGGTTCGGGGTCGTCGACGCTGTGCCCGCCTGCGACGGGGCAGCCCGCGGCGCGGCCGACGTCGAGGCCGCCGCGCAGCACCTCGCGGGCCAGTTCCAGCGGGAGCCGGTCGCGGGGCCAGCACAGCAGGTTGATCGCCAGCACCGGGCGGGCGCCCATCGCGTAGAGGTCGGACAGGGCGTTGGTGGCCGCGATCCGGCCCCAGTCGTAGGCGTCGTCGACGACGGGGGTGAAGAAGTCCGCGGTGCTGACCACCGCCTGCCCGGCCGGGTCGATGCGGACCGCGGCGGCGTCGTCGCCGTCGTCGAGGCCGACCAGCAGCGCCGGGTCGGGCACGCCGCGCAGGTCGGCGACGATCTCCTCCAGCTCTCCGGGCGGGATCTTGCAGGCGCAGCCGCCGCCGTGGGCGTACTGGGTGAGCCGGTACCGGGTGGGCGCGTCGAGTTCCGTCACGTCACCGACCGTATCCACCTCGTCGACCCGGTGCCCGGTTCGCGGGGGGATCGACCCGTTCGCGGCCCGTCGGGCGCGGCTCGGCGCACGTGCGCACGTCGGTGGTCCCGGCGGCGGCGCGGGCGGGACCACCGGGCGTCGCCGGGTGCGGTCAGAACCGGATGACGCTGGACGGTTCGGCGACGGTGCCGGTGAGTTCGTAGCGGCCGATGTAGACGTTCTTGGCGTCGACGGGGTCGTGGGAGGCGAAGGTGCGGGCGTTGCGCCAGAACCGGTCGTAGCGGTGGGCGTGGGAGGTGCTGCGGGCGCCGGTGATCTCGTGGATCTCGGCGGCGGCCTCGAGGGAGGCCTCGACGGCGGCGACCTTGGCGCGGAAGCAGTCGACTGTCGTCTCGTCGGTCTCCTCGGCGCCGGTTTCGAGCCGGTCGGCGGCGGCGTGCAGCAGGGCGCGGGAGGCGGCGAGCCTGCTGGAGGTGGCGCCGATGCGGCGCAGCACCAGCGGGTCGTCGGCGGGTCCGGCGAAGCGGGGCAGCGAGCCGCGGGTCATGGTGCGGGCGTGCCCGAGCAGGGCGTCGAGGGCACCTTCGCCGATGCCTTGCAGCAGCGCCGCGTGCAGCAGCATCACCGCGCCGAGGAACACCGGGGAGGGTGTGGCCGGGGCGGGCCGGTGGTGGCCGTCGGGGGCGAAGACGTCCCGGTAGGTGAGGGTGCGGCTGCGGGTGCCGCGCTGGCCCATGTTGTCCCAGTCGTCGTGGGCTTCGATCCGCGGGTCGTCGAGGTCGACCAGCGCTTGGTGCGGGGCGCCGTCGAGCAGGCAGCGCACGAGCGCGGCCCCGCCACCGCCGCTGTTGGAGTTGAAGGTCTTGGTACCGGTGACCAGCACTCCCCCGTCGACGCGGCGGGCGGTGACCTTGCCGGTGGTGCCGGTTTCGGCGACGGAGGAGACGAACCGCAGCCCGTCGTGCAGCACCCGGTGCGCCAGCTCCTCCCGGGTGCCGCGCGGCAGTCCGTTGCCGGGGCCGAACAGTTCGCGGGTGACCAGGGCGGTGGTGAGCCAGTTCTGCCCGGTGGGCCCGTCGCCGGCGCTGATCTCGCGGACCGCGCGGATGAGGGTGCCCCAGCCGCCGCGTTCGGTGCCGTCCCAGAGCCCGCCGTGGGCGGCGGGCACGACGAGCCGAGCGGTGCCGAGTTCGGCGAGCAGCGCGAGGTTGCCGGTGGGGTCGGCGTTGTCGCGGTCGGCGGCGAATCCGCCTTCGGCGAGCCGCGGGCGGTGCGCCCGGATGGCGTGCAGCAGCGCGGTGCCCTCGTCCTCGGGGGTCGGCATGACGAACCTCCAAATGCGAACGTGAATTCTCGTTCTCGAATATAGCGGGCGGTGGGCGCCACCCGTCAAGGACGAACCGGCCCGATCAGCGCCGATACGATGCGGGCATGACCGACGAGCCGGACCCCCAGGCGCACTACCGGCAACCCCGCCAAGCCCGCAGCGCCGCCACCCTGGCCCGCGTCCTGGAAGCCGCCGAAGAACTCGCCTTCGACATCGGCCTCGAACAACTCACGATCACCGGCGTCGCCGAACGCGCCGGAGTGTCCGTCGGCTCCATCTACCGCCGCTTCGACGGCAAGGACCAACTCCTCGCCGCCCTCACCGACCGGATGCTGCACCAGCGCGAAACCGACCTCGCCGACGCGCTGCGCACCGCCGAACCCACCCTGACCGGCGTCCTGCACGCCTACACCGACGCGCTGCTGCGCTCGTTCACCTCGACCCGATCCCTGTTCCCCTACCTGCTGCGCGCCCACGAGATCGACGTCCTCGACCGCGGCGCCCGCACCATCACCGAAGTGCACCGGCTGCTGATCGACGCCGCCACCCCGCACACCGGCGACATCCGCCGCGACGACCCCGGCGCCGCCCTCGACGCCGTCGCCCGCGCCCTGCTGGGCGCCTGCTTCCACAACTCGGTGCGCCCCGACCGGCCCGCCGACGAACCCACGATGCGCCGCTACGCCGACGAACTCGCCGAAATGGGACTCGCCTACCTGCGCACCCCCGACCGCGAACACTGACCCCGCGCGCTGACCCCGCGCACTGGGCAACGGGCCCCGGGCAGCGCGCCCCCCCCCCCCCGCGTAGGTGGGGCGCCCCCCCCCCCCCCGGCGGGGGGGGGGCGCCGCCCCCCCGACGGGCGGAGGAGGCGTCAGGGCGCCTGGTGGCCCCCGCGGTCTTCAACACCGACGTGGCCGAGCACCTCGGCCAGGCGGGTTCGATTCCCGTCCGCCTCCGCCACCGGCCCAGCACCCACCGGCCCAGCACCGCACGCCGACTACACTGCCCGCCGTGGCGATCGAGCGGCCCGGACCGGTGCGCTGGCTGTACTACCAGTACGGCGGCACGCTGCCCCCCACCTACCGCGACTGGGTGCTGCGCGACGCGACCTGCTCCACCTGGGTGCTGCGGGTCTGCCTGCGCGGCCTGCTGCACGTGCTCCCGCTGATCGCGCTGCTGTTCGGCGTGCTGTGGTGGGCCGGTGGATCCTGGCCGATCGCACTGGGCTCCGTGCTGCTCGGCGTGCTGGTGGTGCTGCGGATCGTGCTGACCAGCTCGGTGGAGAGCGTCGACGCCCGCCTCGCCCGCCACGGCTTCCCGCCCGGCCACGCCTCCGCCGTGCGCTCCCAGCTGGACGCCGACGCCGCCGCCCGCTACCGCGCCACCTGGCGCGGCGAACACTCCTGATCACGCGATCGCGCGCAGCACGACCCCCGCCGGGCTCCTAGGCTGCGCCGCATGGACGCGCGCCGCCGGATCCCCGCCACGGACCGGGTGCTGGCCGACCCCCTGCTGCACGGCGCCGCCGACCGGCTCGGCCACGACGTGGTGCGCCGCGCCGTGCACGACGCCCAGCAGCAGGCCCGCCACGGCCACCTGCCACCCGAGCAGGTCGCCGCCGCCGCCCGCGCCGCACTCCCCGACACCGCCTGCGGCATGCGCCGGGTCATCAACGCCAGCGGAGTGCTGCTGCACACCAACCTCGGCCGCGCCCCCCTCTCCGACGCCGCCATCGACGCGGTGCGCGCCACCGCGGGCACCAGCGACGTCGAACTCGACCTCACCACCGGACGACGCGGCCCCCGCGGCCGCGGCACGCGCGACGCCCTGATCGACGCCGTACCCGCCGCCGAAGACGCCCACGTCGTCAACAACGGAGCCGCCGCCCTCTCCCTCGCGGCCACCGCCCTCGCCGCGGGCCGCGAGATCGTGCTCGCCCGCGGCGAACTCGTCGAGATCGGCGACGGATTCCGCATCCCCGACCTGCTCACCGCCACCGGCGCGCGACTGCGCGAAGTCGGCACCACCAACCGGGTCCACCTCGCCGACTACCAGGACGCCATCGGACCCGACACCGGCTTCGTGCTCAAGGTCCACCCCTCGAACTTCCGCATCACCGGCTTCACCTCCCACGTGGCCGTCGCCGAACTCCGCACCCTGCCCGCACCCGTCGTCGCCGACATCGGCTCCGGCCTGCTGCACCCGCACCCCAAGCTGCCCGCCGAACCCGACGCGCAACGCACCCTCGCCGCCGGAGCCGACCTCGTCACCGCCAGCGGCGACAAACTCCTCGGCGGCCCCCAAGCCGGCCTGCTGCTCGGCACCACCGACCTGATCACCCGGCTGCGACGGCACCCGCTGGCCCGCGCACTGCGCGTCGACAAGCTCACCCTCGCCGCCCTCGAAGCCACCATCCGCGGCCCCGCCACCCCCAC
>NZ_JAIUKC010000181.1:0-20274 GCF_020177435.1 Saccharopolyspora sp. 7B
CGGGGGGGGGCGCGGGGGGCGGGGGGGCCGCGCCCCCCCCCCCCCCCCCCCCCGGCGCGCGGGGGGGGGGGGGGCGCCGCCCCCCCCCCCCCCCCCCCCCCCCCCCCCGCCGCGGCTCACGGTTCGGGCCACGTCCCGCACGGCCAGATGTCGTCCCAGCCGCTGTTGCCGGCGCCGAGATCGACGGTGAACGTCCCCCGGTCCGGGCAGTTGTACACCCCGGCCGCGCCCACGGACTCCGCGGTGACCTGCTCGAAGCGGGCCGCACCGCCGGTCTCGGCCTGCACGACGACCGTGCCCACGCCGCGCAGCTCCGCGCCCTCGACGGTGACGCCGCGGACCTCGTGGCCCTGCCCGCCGCCCGAGGAGAACTCGAACACCGAGTACGGGCTACCGGTCGCGGTCGTCCCGGCGATCCGGACCTCGGCCTCGATGGGCGAGTCGTACGCGTCCACCCGCAGCGCCCCCATCGGGTGTTGCCGGTTCGGGTTCATCGCCCCGGTGCGCACCAGCTCGTTGCCGGTCACCTCGATCGTGCCGCTGAGCGGGAAGAACGGAGCCGCGAACGCCTGGTTGGAGATCGCGATGCCGCTGCCCAGCGCGTTGGTGTCGGCGACCAGGTTGTCCCGCACCTGTAGGTCGGTGCCGCCGTAGACGGCGATGCCGTTGGCGAGGTTCGGGGCGATCACGGTGTTGCCGGTGAACGAGCTGCCGGTGTCGGGCGCGTGCAGCGACCACATGGCCAGCGAGTCGTCCCCGGTGTTGCGCAGGAAGTTGTTCCGCACCCGCACCCCGCGGGCCGACCCGTTGAGGTTGATGCCGTCGGCGGTGGTGTCCAGGATCCGGTTGCCCTCGACGAGCAGGTCGTCGTTGTTCCCGGTCAGCCACATGCCGACCTTGAGGTGCTGCAACCACAGCCCGGTCATCTCGGAACCCGCGCCGAGACTGCCGGTGACGAAGTTGTCCGGGGAGTCGTCGACCCGGTCGGTGACGTCGCCGAGCACCGCGAAGTCGCGCAGCCGCACCCCGCCCGCGGACTCGGTCTGGTCGATCAGGTGCGAGCTCAGCAGCACCGACCGCCACGGCCCGGCGCCGATGATCGAGACCTGTTCGACGGCCAGCGGGGAGTCGATGCGGAACCGGCCTTCGGGCACCCACACTTCGGTGCCCGCGGCCCTGGCCTGCTCGATCGCGGCGGTGAACGCGGCCGCGGAGTCCTCGGCGCCGGTCGGATCGGCACCGGTGTCGAGCACGGACACCGAGCCCTGCGGCGCCTCGGGGGCGGGAGCGACCTGTTCGAAGTCGGCGACGTCGACGGTGTAGGAGGGCACCGTGCCCGGTTGCAGCCGCACCACGTCCCCGGCGTGCAGGTCGCGGTCCAGCAGCAGGCGGGCGTGGTCGAACAGGTGGTGGGTCGTCGACCCTTCGATGTCCGGGGTGTCGAGGTAGGAGTACTCGCTGGTGACCCGCAACGGTGTGTCGAGGCGTTCACCGTTGACCGACACGGTCACGGTGCCCTCGGTGCCGTCCGGGACGCTGCCGGAGACGGTCAGCGCGTTCGCGTCGGCGCCGAGGGAGAACTCGACGTACCGGTCCGGGCCGTCCAAGGTCACCGCGCGACGCCCGGAGGCCTCCGAGGCGAGGCTGCCCTGGGTGAGGTCGGGGCCCAGGACGGTGCCGTTGGTCTCGGCGTCCTCGGCTTCCACCGAGGTGAACGGGGTCTGCGCGCCGGCGCGCGCGTCGGGTTCGGCGGCCGCGGTGGCCGGCGCGGTGGTGCCCGCGGCCAGCAGCGCGACCGCGGCCGTCACGGCGCGGCGGCGCCACCGCGGATCGCGGCCGGTGTCGGGGAGTTCGGGGCTCGGCACAGCACGTCCTTCGGGTCCGGGGAACGAGCGGGTTCGGCGGCCCGCACGGCCGCGTCACCTGCGGAAAGCGCTCACCGTAGGAGCGCGCCGGACCCGGGCGGACCCGATGACGGGAACCCGACAGGGCGGCTGCTCCGCGCGCCGCACCCGTTGCCCCACTCGCCGTCAGGCAGGTTCGGCGACCAGCGCCAGCGGCCAGTGCTCGGCGCGGGCGCGCACGTCAGCCGCGCGGGCCCGCAGCCCGTCGGCTTCGGCGGTGTCGGTCGCGCGGTCGGCCTGGCGGTCGAGGAACCCGGCGAAGTCGTGCTGCTGGTCGCGGTGCCAGCCGGTCTGGTCCTCGTGCAGGGCGGCGAGGGCGCGGGTGCCGATCTCGTCCGGGTGGGTCTTGGCCAGCCGCCACGCCAGCCGGGCGCAGGCCAGCGCGTCGGCGGTGGCGTCGTGCGCGGAGTCCAGCCGCACCCGGTAGTGCTCGCACAGCGCGCCGAGGGTGCGCTTGCCCTTGCGGTAGCGGTCGAACCGCTTGTCCAGGCAGCGCGGATCGACGACCGGCCCGGTCACCTCCAGCTTCCGCCCGTGGTGGCGGCGCAGCTCCGAGTCCAGCAGCGACAGGTCGAACGGCGCGTTGAACACGCACAGCGGCCGCGTCGGGTGCCAGGTGTCGGTCAGCGCTTCGGCGATCTCGGCGGCGACCTCCGCGGCGGGGCGGCCGTGCTCGCGGGCGTGGTCGGTGCTGATGCCGTGCACTTCGGCGGCCTCGGCGGGGATCTCCACACCGGGGTCGGCCAGCCAGGTGCGGACCTGCGGTTCGCGGCCGGGCACGATGGAGATCAGGGTGCCGGTCACGATCCGGTCGGTGCCGGTGTCCGTTCCGGTGGTTTCCAGGTCGAACGCCAGCAGCGGCCCGTCCGCCCAGGACGACGTGGGGTTGGTCATGATCGCCACGGTATCGAGATCGTCCGACGCGACCAGCGGGCCTCGCCGGAGGATCCGGTGATCGCGCAGTGATCCGCCCGACTCGATCGGGCGCGGCAGGAGGAGGACCGAGCAGTGGCAGAACCGATCGCCACCACCACGTCGGGGCGGGTCCGCGGGATCCGCGGCGGCGGGGTGGTGCGCTTCCGCGCGGTGCCCTACGCGGCCGCACCCACCGGTGACCTGCGGTTCGCGGCCCCACGACCGGCGCCGCGCTGGGGCGGGGTCCGCGCGGCGGACCGGGTCGGGCCGGTCGCGCCGCAGCAGGCCGCGGGGGAGCTGCCGGGCTTGGACGTCTCGGTGCTGCGCGGCCCGGAGTGGTTCGGCGGCGACGACTACCTGACCGCCGAGATCACCCGCCCGGACCAGGACGGCGCCGGACTGCCGGTGCTGGTGTTCGTGCACGGCGGCGCGTTCGTCAGCGGCGGCGGCGCGGCACCGCTCTACGACGGGGCCGCGTTCGCCCGCTCCGGGGTGGTGCTGGTCGCGATCAACCACCGGTTGGGAGCGGAGGGCTTCGCCCCGATCGGGGAAACGAACGTGGGATTGCGCGACCAGCTGGCCGCGCTGCGCTGGGTGCGGGACAACGCCGCCGCGTTCGGCGGCGACCCGGGCAACGTCACGGTGTGCGGGCAGTCCTCCGGGGCGATGAGCATCGCGGACCTGCTCGGTTCGCCGCTGCTGGACGGGGTGGTGGACCGGGCGATCGTGCAGAGCGGGCACACCGGCATGACCCGCTCGCGGAACCTGGGCCGGGTGCTGGTGGAGTCGCTGGCGCGGCACCTGGGCGTTCCCGCGACGGCGGAGGCGTTCCGGCGGGTCGGGGTGCGGGAGCTGCTGGCCGCGCAAGCAGCGGTCATGGCGCCCGGCGGTGCTCCGGACCTGCGCGACGAGCACGGCCACGACCCGTCGTTCGGGCTCAGCGCGTTCCTGCCGGTGCACGGCGACGACGTGCTGCCGGTGCCGCCGGGCGAGGCGGTGGCCGCGGGCAGCGCGGCCGGGATCGACGTGCTGGTGAGCACCTGCCGGGAGGAGATGGCGCTGTACCTGGTGGCCTCCGGCGTCGTCGACTCCACCACCGACGAGCAGGCCGTCGCCGCGCTCGGTGCCTCGCACCCGGACGCGTCCGGCGTGCTCGCGGCCTACGGCCTGGGGCGGCGCCCGGCGGGCGAGGCGCTGTCGGCGGCGCTGACCGACCTGGTGTTCCGGCTGCCGGCCCGGGAGTTCGCCGCGCGCCACCGCGATTCCGGTGGGCGCACGCACGTCGCCGAGTTCACCTGGCGCTCGCCGCGCTTCGGCGGCCGGCTGGGTGCCTGCCACGGGTTGGAGCTGCCGTTCGTGTTCCACAACCTGGCGGTCGCCACCGGGCCGACCGGGCTGCTCGGGGAGGAGCCGGACCGTGCGCTGGCGGATCGGCTGCACGGGGCGTGGGTGTCGTTCGCGGCCACCGGCGACCCGGGGTGGCCGGAGCACCGGGGCGGTCACGTGTTCACCGCGGGACCCGAGCCGGGGGCCGGCGGGCCCCGGTGACGGGTGCCCGGCCGCCGGTGGCCTGCGCGGCTACGATCCGCGGCGTGTCCGATCTCGCGGCCTGGCCGGCCGCCGCGCCGCTGCTGACGGTTCGACTGCGGCTGGAACCGCTGCGGGTCGCGCACGCGCGGGAGACCGCGCCGGTCCTCGACGACGTGCGGCTGCACGAGTGGACCGGTGGGGAACCGCGTTCCGCCGACGAGCTCGCGGCGCGCTACCGGTGGCAGGTGGCCGGGCACTCCCCGGACGGCGAGCAGGGCTGGCTGAACTGGATCGTGCGCGGCCGCGCCGACGGGCGGGTTCGCGGCACCGTGCAGGCCACGCTCACCCGCCCGGAGCCGGGACTGCTGCGGGCCGCGCTCGCCTGGGTCGTCGGCACCGAGCACCAGGGCCACGGCTACGCGCAGGAAGCGGCGCGGACCATGGCCGGCTGGCTGCACGAGCAGGGCGTCGGCGAGCTGACCGCGCACATCCGTCCCGGACACCGGCGGTCGAGCGCGGTCGCCCGCGCGGTGGGCCTGTCCCCGACCTCGGCGGTCGTGGACGGGGAGGTCGTCTGGTCCGACCGGGCCCGGTGAGCCGCCTCAGCGCTCCAGGTGCCGGGCCCTGGGGCGGGCGCGCAGGCGTGCGCGGGGTGGTTCGGGCGCGGGCAGCGCGGCGCCGTCGTAGCCGGGCACGGCTCCGAACCGGTCCGCGCTGGGGCCGGTGCGCTCGGCCTCCCAGTCGCGGCGCGCTTCGACGACTTCCTCGTGGGTGCGGGCGACGAAGTTCCACCACATGACCAGTTCCTCGTCGAACGGCGCCCCGCCGATCAGCAGCGCCCGGCTCGCCGACGCCGCGGACAGCAGGACCTCCCGGCGCCCTTCGCCGAGGTGCAGCAGCGAGCCGGTGGTGAGCGCGGTGCCGTCGACCTCCACCGGATCCGACAGCGCCAGCACCGCGTGCTCGAAGTCCGGGCGCAGCGGCAGCCGCACCCGCCCACCGGGGCGCAGCGCGATCTCGGCGCCGACCAGCGGGGTGTAGGTGCGGGCCGGTGAGGTGGCGCCGCCGAGCTCGCCGTTGATCACGGTGATGCGGCCGCCGTCCTCGGTGAGCACCGGCAGGTCGGCGTGCTGCTCGAAGTGGGCTGGCCCGTTGCGGTCCCGTTCGGGCTGGGCGATCCACAGCTGCACGCCGTGCAGCACCGGCGAGTGCTCGGCCGGAGTCTGCTCGGAGTGGGCGATGCCGCCGCCCGCGGTCATCAGGTTCAGCTGCCCGGGCCGCACCAGCCGCGCGTTGCCGAGGCTGTCCTGGTGCAGGATCTCGCCGTCGAGCAGCCAGCTGACGGTCTGCAACCCGATGTGCGGGTGCGGGGGCACCTGCATCCCCGGACCGCCGCCGAGGTCGGTCGGACCGTAGGAGTCCACGAAGCACCAGGCGCCGACCATGCGCAGGTCCCGGTGCGGCAGGGTGCGGCGCACCCGCATCGCCCGCGGCCCGCCCAGCGGCACGTCGCGCGGTTCGAGCAGGTCCGCGCGGGGTTCGGCGGTGCCGGTGGGCGGCCCGTCGCAAACGGTGCGTTCGGCGGGGTCCGGTTCGGTGTTGCTCACGGGACGACGGTAGCCCGCGCGATCAGAGGGCGGCGCGCGCGGACTCGGGCACCAGGTCGAGGTGCTCGGGGTGCTTGCGGATGTAGGCGGCGATGTAGGAGCAGGTCGGCGTGACCTGCACCCCTTCGGCGCGCAGCGAGTCGAGCGCGGTCTTCGCGAGCGTCCCGGCGAGCCCGGCGCCCTGGTGGGCGGGGTCGATCTCGGTGTGCACCAGGTCGACGTGCCCGGGGGTGCGCCGGTAGTCGACGAACCCGGCGAGCTCGCCGCCGACGGTGATCTCGAACCGGTTGCGCTCCGGGTGGTCCTGCACCTGCGGTTGTTCGCTCATACCGCCCTTCTACCAGTTCGCGCGGCGGTGCGTCCGGTTCGGGCCGATCGCGCATTCCGGGCAGTCGAGGCTGAGCAGGTCGACCTGGACAGGTGGGACTGGACAGTTCAGACTGTCGAATTTACCGTGGGGGCATGACGGGAACCGAGAACGACGACTCGGCGGTGCGCGCCTCCCGCGAGGTGCGGGTGGTGGTCGGCAGGCTGCGGCGCAGGCTGCGCGAGCTGGCCGTCGGCGACGACCTCACCCCCTCGCAGACCTCGGTGCTCACCCGGCTCGGCAAGGAGGGCGACTCCTCGGCCAGCGTGCTCGCGGTCGCCGAAGGGGTGCGGCCGCAATCGATGGCCAGCACGCTCGCCGCCCTCGACCAGCACGGGCTCATCGAACGCCGCCCCGACCCGGCCGACGGCCGCAGGCAGCTCATCACGCTCAGCGACGTGGGCAAGCGCCGCGCCGAAGGCGATCGGCAGGCCCGCCGCGAATGGCTCACCACCGCCTTGCAGGAACGCTGCACCGAACAGGAACGGCACGTGATCATCGAGGCGATGGCGCTGCTGGAACGGGTCGCGGAGCGGTGACCGCCACCGGGCAGGAGCGCTTCGACCGGAAGCTGATCGCCCCGATGGTGCTCGGGTCGGCGCTGAACCCGGTGAACTCCTCGATGATCGCGGTGGCGCTGGTGCCGATCGGCGCCGCCCTCGGCGCGCCACCCGCCGAGACCGCGTGGCTGGTGTCCGCGCTGTACCTGGCCACCGCCATCGGCCAACCCGTGGTGGGCAGGCTGGTGGACCTGCACGGCCCGCGGCGGCTGTTCCTCGCCGGTGCGGCGCTGCTCGGGATCGCCGGAGTGCTCGGAGCGCTGGCGCCGAACCTCGGCGTGCTCGTCGTCGCGCGGGTGCTGATCGGCTTCGGCACCTGCGCGGGCTACCCGGCGGCGATGCACCTGATCCGCAGCGAATCGCGGCGCACCGGGCGGGACAGCCCGAACGGGGTGTTGACCGCGCTGGCGATCTCCGCGCAGACCATCGCCGTGGTCGGCCCCACCCTCGGCGGGCTGCTGATCGGGTTCGGCGGCTGGCGCACCGTGTTCGCGGTGAACATCCCGCTCTCGCTGGCCTGCCTGGTGCTCGGTGCGCTGCGGCTGCCCCGCGGCGGCGGGCACGAATCCGGTTCGGGTTCGCTCGACGTGCCCGGCATCGCGCTGTTCGCGGCGACGCTGAGCGCGCTGCTGCTGTTCCTGATGGAGCCTTCCACCGCGCACTGGTACCTGCCGGTGCTCGCGGTCGCCGCCGGGGCCGGGTTCGCGGTGCGGGAGCTGCGCGCGGCGGAACCGTTCCTGGACCTGCGGGTGCTGGCCGGGAACCCGCCGGTGCTGGGCACCTTCGCACGGACGCTGCTGGCGTTCACCGTCTCCTACGCGTTCCTGTTCGGCTACACCCAGTGGATGGAGCAGGGCCGTGGGCTCACGCCCACCGAATCCGGGCTGGTGCTGCTGCCGATGTTCCTCACCGGCATCGTCGTGTCCAGCACCACCGGCCGCAGCGACGGCGTCCGTGGCAAGCTGCTCGTCGGCGGCCTGGCCCAGCTGGTGGCGTGCGCGCTGCTGCTGTTCGTCGGCGCGCGCAGCGGGATCTGGCTGCTGGTGGCGATCGCGGTCGTCGTCGGCGTCCCGCAGGGGCTGATCAGCCTCGCCAACCAGAAGGCGCTCTACCACCAGGCCGACCCCGAGCGGATGGGTTCCTCCGCCGGGTTGCTGCGCACCTTCACCTACGTCGGGGCGATGGTCGCGGCCGCCGCAGGCGGCACCTTCCTCAGCGGGGGAGCCGACACCACCGGGCTGCACGGCCTCGCCCTGTTCCTGATCGTCGTCGCCGCTCTGCTGCTGGTGGTGACGGTGCTCGACCGCACGCTGCGGCGCCTCGGGCCCGCGGCGGTGCGGTGATCGACCGGAAAACCCCTCCCGGAAAGGTTCCACCCATGTCCCTGAGCACGCTCGACCCGCGCACCGCGCTGGTCGTCATCGACCTGCAGAACGGCATCACCGGCGCGCCCGGCACCCCGCACACCACCGCCGACGTGGTGCAGCGCTGCGTCCGGCTCGCCGAGGTGTTCCGCGAGCACGACGCCCCGGTCGTGCTGGTGCGGGTCAGCTTCGCCGCCGACGGCGCCGACGCCGCGCCGGGCCGCACCTCCGCCGGGGGCGGCCGCCGCGAGTTCCCGGAGGGCTGGGACCGGATCATCGACGAACTCGCCGGCCACCCCGCCGACATCGTGGTGACCAAGCGGAACTGGGGCGCCTTCCACGGCACCGACCTGGACGTGCAGCTGCGGCGCCGCGGCGTCACCCAGATCGTGCTCGGCGGCATCGCCACCAGCCTCGGCGTGGAGTCCACCGCGCGCGCCGCGCACGAGCACGGCTACCACGTCACGCTGGCCACCGACGCGATGACCGACCTCGACGCGGAGGCGCACCGCAACAGCCTGGAGCGGATCTTCCCGCGCCTCGGCGAAACGGGGACCACCGACGAGGTCGTCGACCTGTTCAAGTCGACCCGCTGACCGGTCTGTCCGCTCAACTCTCGTCGTGTAGCACTGGGGTGGCGGAACCTCAGCGGGTGGTCGAGCTGCGTGCGTGGTCTCTGCTCATCGGCTTCGCCGCTGACAGGACACGGACACGGCCCGCGGCACAGGTTCGAGGACACGCGGTGCGGTTCCGCCACCCGCTCCACAGCAGAAGTCGAGACGCAGCGATCGGAGTCCCATGTCGCGTTCTTCCTACCCCTCGGCCGAATCCGGGCGCGGGGTGCTGATCACCGGCGCTTCGCGCGGCATCGGTCGTGCCGTCGCGGCCGCGTTCGCCCAAGCCGGGGACCGGGTCGCCGTGCACTGCTCCTCCCGGCCCGAGGACGCCGCGCGCACCCTCGAATCGCTGCCCGGTTCCGGGCACGTGCTGCTGCGGGCCGACCTCGCCGACCCCGGCCAGGTGCAGCGCCTGGTCGGGGAGGCGGTCGACGGGCTCGGCGCCCTCGACGTGCTGGTCAACAACGCGGCGGTGATGACCCCGCACCCGCCCGCGACCACCTCCTACGCCGACTGGCAGGCCGCGTGGCGCAGCACCGTCGAGGTGAACCTGCTGGGCGCGGCGAACCTGAGCCACCAGGTGGCCGCGCACCTCATCGAACGCGGCGCCACCGGGCGCATCGTCAACGTCGGGTCGCGCGGCGCGTTCCGCGGCGAACCCGACCACCCGGCGTACGCGGCGAGCAAGGCGGCGCTGCACGCGCTGGGCCAGTCGCTGGCGGTGGCGCTGGCGCCGCACGGCATCGCGGTGGCCTCGGTGGCGCCCGGGTTCGTCGAGACCGAACGCGTCGCGGGCCGGTTGGCGGGGCAGCAGGGCGCCGACATCCGGGCGCAGAGCCCGTTCGGCCGGGTCGCGGCGCCGGAGGAGGTCGCTTCGGCCGTGCTGTACCTGGCCTCACCGGAGGCGACCTGGTCCTCGGGCGCGGTGCTCGACGTCAACGGCGCGTCCCACCTGCGCACCTGAAAGCTGACCTGGTCGGCGCCTCCTTCCTCGGCGCCGAGGTGGTGGTGCCGGTGGGACGCTTCGCGCCGGAGCTCTTCTCCCTCGGCACCGGGTCGGCAGGCCAGGTGCTGCAGAAGTTCGCCACCTGTGCGCGTTCGCGGCGCGCTGAGCGGCGCTCGATCGGCCGTGGAGCCGCGGATATCCTGGGAGCCGGTGGCGACGACGCGGGAGGGCGGCATGACCGAGCGCAAACCGCACGGCACGACGTTCGAGACGTGGATCGAGCGGCAGATCCGCGTCGCCCAGGAACGCGGCGACTTCGAGGACCTCGACGGCCTGGGCCGCCCGCTGCCCGGCGCCGGTGAGCCGCACGACGAGCTGTGGTGGGTCCGCGGCTACGTCGACCGCGAAGGCCTGTCCCGCGAGGCGCTGCTGCCGACCCCGCTGCAACTGCGCAAGGAGGCCGAACGGCTCCGCGGCGAGGTGCGGCAGCTGCCGTCCGAGCAGGCCGTGCGGGATGCGGCCGCGGAGCTCAACCGGCGCATCCTGGCGTGGCTGCGCACCCCGACCGGACCGCAGGTGCCGCTGGGCCTGGTGCAGGTGGAGGAACTCGTCGCCGACTGGCGCGACCAGCGCGCGCGGGCCCGCGCCACCGCTCCGGCCGCGCCGGTCCGGGCGGAGCCGTCGGGCGGGCGATGGCAGCGCATCACCCGCTTCTTGCGCGGCACCAGCCGGTTCCCCGCCGGGCGCGGCTGAACGGCGGTCAGTCGAGGCAGAACTCGTTGCCCTCGATGTCCTGCATCACCAGGCAGGACTCGTCGTACTCGTCGGCGACCAGCAGCCGCACCCGCTGCGCGCCGAGCTCGACCAGCCGGGCGCATTCCGCTTCGAGCGCGGCGACGCGCTCCTCGCCCACCAGGCCGGTGCCGACCCGCACGTCCAGGTGCACCCGGTTCTTGACGACCTTGCCTTCGGGAACGCGCTGGAAGTACAGCCGCGGGCCCTGCCCTTCGGGGTCGCGGCACACGAACCCGGCGCCCTGCCGTTCCGGCGGCAGCGTGCGGTCGTATTCCGCCCAGCTCGTGAAGCCTTCCGGCGGTGGCGGGACGACGTAACCGAGCACCTCGCACCAGAACCGGGCGAGGCGTTCCGGTTCGGCGCAGTCGAAGGTGACCTGGACCTGCTTGATCGACGACATCCGCTCACCCTAGGTGCCGGGGCTCGCGCCGGGGCCGGGAACGGCGAGAATTCCGGAGGTCAGCGCGCTCGCCCCAGGAGCACCGCCCCGATCGCGGCGAACCCGAGGGCGTTGACCGGGGTCCCCATCGGCGAGCCGGGGAGGGCGCCGAGCACCGGAACGGCGGCGAAGCAGCACGACCCGGCCGAAGGCGAGGCGTGCGCGGTTCAGCCCCGCACGTGCGGAGTGCAGGTGAGCGCGCCGGGGATCGCGGCGAACGCGGTCCGCAGGTGGGCGAGCAGCTCGTCGCGGGTGCCGGTGCTCCCGGCGGCCCACGCGTCGTGGGCGCAACGGGTCGCGGAGATCAGCACGTCGAGGGCGATCCGCGGCCGCGGATCGGTGGTGTCGTCGGGGATGGCGAACCGCTTGCCGAGCACGTCGCGGACGGTACGGGTGGTGCGGTCGCAGAAGTGCAGGTTGTGCCCGTTGATCGACGGGGTGGTGGCGGTGAGCCGGTGCGCGGCCAGGGTGCGGCGCGCCCATCCTTCGGGCATGTCCGCCACGACGGCGAGCAGGTCGTCCTGGACGGAGTCCAGCAGGGTGCGGTCCAGGTCCGGTTCACCGGCGCGCAGCCGTTCGATCAGCGCGGCCCACATGTCCTGGCTGGGGGCCATCGCGACGTCTTCCTTGCTGGTGAAGTAGCGGAAGAACGTGCGCTTGGAGATTTCGACGGCGGCGCAGAGCTCGTCGAGGGTGACCGCGTCGAAGCCGCGTTCGGTGAACATCTCCAACGCGGTGTCGATCAGCTCTTGGCGGGTGCGCTGCTTCTTGCGCTCGCGCAGCGAACCTGCGGGGGCCTCGGGCATGCGGCCGAGCCTACGCGCAGGTCCGTCCCCGAGTGGTGGATGCCGCTCGGGGACGGACGGCACCCGGTGGCGCGGAGGCGGGCGAGGTCAGCGCTCGAAGCCACCGGCGAAGGGGCCGTCCCGCCAGCGGTCGAGCACCGGGGCGACGGCTTCGGCGAGCATCGGCAGCTGCGGGGCGAGGGCGAGGCAGGCCACCGAGCGCAGCACGCCGATCGCGTCGACCAGGCGCAGCACCCGGTCGTCGAGGGTGCGCAGGCCGAGTGCGCGCGCCGCCGCGTCGTAGGTGGCGGCGGCGTCGGCGCCGAGGAACGCCAGGTCCCATTCGACGGGCCCGGAGGTGGCGAGTTCGAAGTCGGCGAACAGGTCGCCGCCGGGCGTGGTGAGGATGTTGACGGCGGGCGCGTCACCGTGGATCGGCTGGATGCCGACGCCGGGGAACGCGGCCTCGAACTCCTGGCGGGACCGCACCAGCGGCGCGAGCACGTCCCATTCCCGGTGGGCTCGTTCCAGGTCGGCGGGGGTGAGCAGCTCGGGCAGCTCGGCGAGGTCGGCGAGCCCGCGGGTGATCATCCCGAGGTCGACCGCGTCCAGGAAGGGCAGCGCGCCGGGGTAGCCGCGCAGCGCCAGGTGCAGGTCGGCGACCAGGCGGCAGCGGTCGAGGTAGTCGGGTTCGGCGGTGGTGTCGTGCTCGACGAGCTGCCAGCAGGTCATCGAGAAGCCGTCGCGCCGCACCGGTTCGCGGGGCACGAGCGGGCTCGGCGCGACGACGGGCACGCCCTGCTCAGCCAGCCAGGCCACGACGTCGAGCTCGCTGCGCTGGCGGGCTGCCTGGGTCTCGACGTCGGTACCGCCCGGCAGCACGGTCGGCACCCGCACCACGACCGGGGAGGGGGACAGGTGCACGACGACGGAGAACGCGTCGTGCAGCACGGTCGCCGCGCCGACGTCGAGTCCGAGGTCGCGGCCGGCCGCGGTGGCGGCGGCGAGGGCGCGGGCGGTGCGGTCGGCGCGCTGCTGCGCGGTCACGGCTGCGGGCATGCGGCAGATGCTGTCACGCGGCGGTTCGGGGTGCGACGGATTTTCGGGCCGGTCGGACCACCACGGGTATGCCATTTGACGCCATCTGCCACTCAGTGGCATAAATGGGTGGTCGCGTCCGAGCGACGACTCCACCCAGGGGAAAGGCGCGGCGCCATGCGTGCACTGCTCGTCGACCACTCCGCACCCACCGGGCTGCGGCTCGACCGCACCACCGACCCCGCACCCGCGCCGGACCAGGCGCTGGTGCGGGTCTCGGCGATCTCGCTGAACTACGGCGAGGTCACCGACCTGCTGCCCGGCTCGCCCGACGGCACCCTGCTGGGCTGGGACGCCGCGGGCGTCGTCGAACGCCCCGCCGCGGACGGATCCGGCCCGGCCGCAGGCACCCCGGTGGTCACCATGGCCATGCAGGGCGGGTGGGCCGAGCTGCGCGCCGTGGACACCGACGCGATCGGCACCGCGCCCGAGGGAGCCGACCTCGGGCTGCTCAGCACCGTCCCGGTCGCCGGGGCCAGCGCGCTGCGCGCCCTGCGCCGCCTCGGCCCGATCCTCGGCAGGCGCGTGCTGGTCACCGGCGCCACCGGCGGAGTCGGGCGCTACGCGGTCGAACTCGCCCGCCTCGGCGGGGCGCACGTGATCGCCTCCACCCGCGACACCACCGCACGCGGCGACGAGCTGCGCGACCTCGGTGCCCACGAGGTGATCGGCGGGCCGGACGAGCTCGACGCACCCGTGCACGGCGTGGTCGACAACGTCGGCGGCCCGCAGCTGGTCAGCGCGTTCCGGAAGCTGCACCCGGGCGGCACGCTGGTCGCCGTCGGGCACACCACCGGCGAAGCCGAGCACTTCCCGCACGGCGAGCTGTTCGGCGCGCCCGGCAACGACGACCGCCACCTGGTCACGTTCTTCATGCCCTCCGCCCCTGGGCTGGGCGCGGACCTGACCTGGCTGGCCGGGCAGGTCGCGACCGGGCGGCTGCACCCGGAGATCTCCTGGCGCGGTGACTGGGAGCGGGCCGGGGAGGCCATCGACCAGCTGCGCGGCGCCCGGCTGCACGGCAAAGCGGTCCTCGACCTCAGCTGAGGTTCAGCCGACCGCCGCGCCCCGGGCGAACACGGCGCGCACCGCGCCCAGCGCGGCGAGGCCGGTGCGCGGATCACCGTCGACGACGAGCAGGTCCGCGTCCAAGCCGGGAGCGAGCCGGCCGGTCACCTCGCCCAGCCCGAGCGCGGCCGCGCTCGTCGTGGTCGCCATCTCCACGACGCGGTCGGCGGCGAACCCGAGGTGGACGTAGAGCTGCAGCGCCCCGGCCAGGTCGTCGAACGGGCTGGCCGGCAGACCCGCGTCGGTGCCGGTGATCAGCCCGACGCCGCGTTCGGCCAGCCACGGCAACCGGCCGTAGACCTGCTCGGCGACCTCCGGGGGCAGCGAGTCGATGATTCGCCGCCAGTTGCGGGAGGAGGCCGCGCACGCGTGCACACCGCGCGCGGCCATCTCCGCGGCGGTCGCGGCGTCGCGGTGCACCTCACCCGGCCCGGTCGTCCAGGAGCAGTGCTCGACGGTGCGCACGCCCGCGGCCACGGCGTCGCGGATCGCGGTGGTGCCGTGGGCGTGCGCGGCGACCGGCAGCCCGTGCCGCTCGGTTTCGGCGACGACGAGGCGCAGCCGGTCGCGGTCGAACTGGGACTGCCAGCTCGGTGGGGAACCGGGGGTGATCTGCCCGCCCGAGGCCATCACCTTGATCATGTCGACGCCGAGCTCGGCGTTGCGCCGCACCCGCTCGCGCAACTCCTCGTCCGTTCCGGCGGCACCGCCGAGGAACCAGCAGTGCCCGTCCGGCACGGTCAGCGGTGGTCCGGTGGTGATCAGGCGCGGGCCGGCGGTGGCGCCGGTGCGGATCTCGTCCCGCAGCCGCGCGGTGATCCCGTCCCGGTCGCCGCAGTCCCGCAGCGTCGTCGTGCCGGAGCGCAGTGCCCGCAGCGCGCGCCCGGCCGCCTGCTCGTGCAGCCGCTCGTCGGAGGTGGTGCGCACCCGCTCGACCAAGGCGGCCGGATCGGGGGCGGTGTCGTCGAAGACCAGGTGCACGTGGGCGTTGATCAGCCCGGGCAGCAGGGTGGCGCCGGACCAGTGCTCGTGCCGGGTGTGCTCCCGGTGGCGCAGCTGCTCGCGCGTCCCGACCGCGGCGATCCGGGCGCCCTCGACCAGGACGGCGCCGTCTTCGAGGCACTGCCCGGCCGGCCCGGCCAGCACCCGGTCCGCGCTGATCAGCTTCATGGGTGCGGCTCCTTCGTCTTCCGGCCCGCCGAAGGGGCCGAAGGAGATCGTTCTCGCGCGTCTCCCGACTCCGGCGCCTTTCGGCACGGTGACGAAAAGAGCGCGTGGTCTCGATCGTCGTTCCTCCGGAACGTAGCGGCGCGAACCGGGTCGCCGAGGCCGATCGCGGATATTCACCGCCGGGTTCGGCCGGTGTCGTCGTCCGACCCGAGCGGGGTGCACCCGTTCGAGCGCTCCGTCGCCGGTACCGGTGGTGCGGAACTCCTGCGGGGGTGTCGATGCCGCAGATCACGTCGGCGGCGTGCGGCCTGCGGGCGGTGGTGCGAAGAAGTCGAGCAGAGCCGAGTTCACCGCCTCCGGCCGTTCGAGGTAGCCGTAGTGGGCGCAGTCGGCGATCTCCACGTAGCGCGCTCCGGGGATGGCCGCGGCCACCTCGCGACCCAGGTGCGGCGGCGCGATCAGGTCATCGCCGAACCCGATCACCAGGGTCGGCACCCGGATCGCCCGGTAGGCGTCGAGCCGGTCCGCCGCGACGTCCACGAGTTCCGTCGCGCGCTCCGGCGGGAACGCCTCGAACAGGTCCAGCCAGTCGGTGAGCCGCACGTCGTCGTTGAGCGTCGCGGGGGACAAGAACTGCAGCGCCCGCTGCACCGCCGCGTACCCGGGCGGGAGCACGACGCCGCTGGCGAGCAGTTCGCGTTCGGCGGCCACCGCGGCCGCGCGCAGGGCGGCGGCGCGGCCGCGGGTCGCCAGCAGCACCGCCTGCCGGGCGAGGTCCGGACGGGCCAGCAGCAGCTCTTGGACCACGTGCGCGCCCAGCGACGTGCCGACGAGGCGGCACGGCCCCAGCCGCACGCGTTCGATCAACCCGACGAGGTCCGCGACGAGATCGTCGGCACCGCCGGCCGAGTGCTCCCGGTGGTCCGGGGTGAGCACCCGGTACCCGGCCGCGACCAGCGCCGGAACCTGCAGGTGCCACGTCGATCCGCCCGCGCCGGACCCCGTCACCAGCACCACCGGCTCGCCGGTGCCGACATCGCCGAAGGGCGGTGGTGCGCCGCGGTCGTCCTTTACCGGCATCGGTCCTCCCGAACGGTGGTCACTCCGCGGGCGACGGGTGGCCCGCGGCGACGTCGGCGACGAGCGCCGCGGACGGTTCCGGCGACGGCGATCTCGCGGGGCGTGCACCCGCCCCCCGAGCCGTCGCCGGTCGCGGCGGCACCCGGGTGCTCAGGTCAGGTCGCGGCTCATGAACAGCGCCGTTTCGCCTTCCGACGCGGTTCCCCGGTACAGCGAGGTGTCCAGTCCGCAGAGCGTGAAGCCCAGGCGCCGATACGCGTTGATGGCGGGCGCGTTGATGTTGGTGACCTCCAGCCACAAGGTTCGGGCCCGCAGTTCGCGGGCGTGGCCGATGGCCAGGTTCACCAGTACGCGACCGATTCCGCGACCCCGTTGTTCCGGAGATATTTCCACATCGGAAATGGTCATTCGGCCATTCCAAGACTCGTGTTCGAGGTCGATGAAACCGCAGACCGCTCCGGCGGAGTCGACGCACACGAACCGAACCGGGTCGTCGTCCTCGTCGTCCTCTTCCGCATCGGCGGGGAACACCTTGTTGATCGGCGGTGACACCGGAATCTCGCGCAAGCGGAAACCGTCTTCGTCCCCGCTGACTTCGAAGATGGTGTTCGTGGTGAAGGATCCGTCGATCGCGCGGACGGCGGCTTCATCTCCGTTCCCGGCCCTGCGGAAGGTGATTCGGGTGCTCGGGGAGTCGTTCTGCTGCTCGATCACGTGGCGATGATCGCACAACGCGCGGCGGCCGTGAATACCGATACCGGATTCGCGACGCGCTCGGATCGGCGTATTGCACGCGCCCGGAGCGCGATCATCCGCGGCATTCGTGGAATGTGCGCACACATTCGGGTGACACCGTTCTCCCGGTGTTCGACCGCGTATTTGCGCGGTCGAACACCGCCCGCTTGACGTGGCGGAGCGGACGTGGCGATTCTGATCCGGACCTCGGCACCGATTCCGGCCGAACCTGGCGATTCACGGGTGTTCGGACCATTTCGGCGCACCGTTCGAGGGTCGTCCTCGTAGGAGATCGATCGCGGGAGCGCCGCCGTCCCGCGCCGGCTTGAGGAAGGGACGCAAGGTTGAGGGCAACACGGCTGCCGGACCAGGTTCCGGCGAACTCGGCCCCGCTGCTGGAGGAGTGGTACCGCCGCCACCTGCGACCCGGCGTGCTCGACCTCAGCTCCAGCGGGGTGCGGCCTTACACCTTCGAGCAGGTGCGCCTCGCCTGCGGCATCGGCCGGGCCGAGCTCGACGCGGTGCTCATGGACGACAGCGACTCCCAAGGCGGAGCGGACGTCCGCCGAGCCATCGCCGACCGCTACGGCGACGGCGACCCGGACCGGGTGCTGGTCACCCACGGCTCCAGCGAAGCCATCGCGCTCACGCTGCCGACCGTGCTGCGCCCCGGGGACCGGGTCGTGGTGCAGGAGAGCACCTACCACGCGCTCGGGCACTACCCGGCGGCCATCGGCTGCGAGGTCGCCGTGCTGCCGACCGGGGCGGTGCGCGGCGGCCACGTGGACCCGGCCGTGCTGGCCGAACTGATCACCGGCGACGTCGCGGCCGTGATCGTGAACTTCCCGCACAACCCGACGGGCCGCACCCTGTCCCCGGAGGGCTGGGCGGCGTTCGTCGATCACGTCGCGACGACCGGCGCGCTGCTCGTCTGGGACGCGGCGTTCTCCGAGATCACCCACCGCTGGGCCCAGCTGCCCGAGCCCGCGTCCCGCTACGAGCGGACCCTGTCCTACGGCACGTTCTCCAAGGCGTTCGGCCTCCCCGGGCTCCGCGTCGGCTGGTGCCTGGGGCCACCCGAACTGCTGCGGGCCACGTTCCCGCGGCGCGACCGCACCACGCTGTTCCTGTCCCCGATGGTCGAACTGATCGCCGCCCGCGCCATGCGCCGCGCCCCAACGCTGATCGAACCACGCCGAGCCGAAGCGCGGCGCAACCTCGACCGGCTGCGCGCCTGGGTGGCCGAGCACGCCGAGCACGTGCGCTGGCAGGAACCCCTCGGCGGGGTGTGCGCGCTGCTGGAGATCCGCGGGCTCAGCGGGGAGGCCGCCGACTGCGAAGCGTTCTGCCTCGACCTGCTGGAGGCGCACCGCACCCTGCTCGTGCCGGGCAGCGCGTTCGGCAGGCCGGACGGGGTGCGGCTCGGGTTCGGCGGCGCCGAACGGGAGTTCCGGGCGGGACTCGGGGAGTTGTCGGCCTGGTTGCGCGGAGCGCGGTCATGACGGCCGAAGCGGACCTGCTGGCCCAGTGGGAGCGGTGCGTCGGCGAGGGTCCGCACCGGCCCGCGCTGATCATCGACGGCGGACCGGTGCTGACCTACCGCGAGCTGGACCGGCGCACGGACGCGCTGGCCGCGGACCTCGTCGCACGCGGTGCCGGGCCGGAACGGATCGTCGGCCTGGCGCTGGCCTCCCCGGCGAGCACGGTCGCGGGCATGGTCGCGGTGCTCAAGAGCGGAGCGGCGTTCACCGTCCTGGACGGCGCGCTGCCGCGCTCGGCCCGAGCGGCCATCGCCGCAGGCGCGAACGCCGATCCCGGTGGCGCGGCGATCCCAGGCCGCGCAACCCTGCGCTCGCGACTGGCCGCGGGTGCTGCACCACCTCGGCAAGGACCCGTCGCTGCGCTTCTCCGAATCGGGCAGAGCGCTGATCCGGTTGCTGCACACCAACTTCGCGGGAGCGCTGCGTCCCGGCGGATGGGACAGGTTGATCGCCAACCTGCCGGGCCACCAGGTGGAGGTGATCAGCGCTGCGGCCGAGGACTGCGCCGAGCTGTGGCGGGAGTTCGCCGACCAGCTCAAGCGGCGCCACGCGGCGGTGCCGAACGCCCCGGCCGCGGGTGACGGCTGACCGCGGCAGGGACGTGCCCGGGCCGGACGGCGCGAGGGTGATGGTTTCCGCATCGCTGGACACCGTCGATTTTCAGCACTGTGACGAAAAGGCCGGGTGATCTCCCCTCCGCGATGTCGGCGCGGACCCGGTCGCCGAGGCCGATCGCGGGTGGTCGCCGCCGTGCTCAGCCGGTGGTCGTCCCGGAGTTCTCGCCGTCCGGGTCCTCGTCGTCCGGTCCGAGCAGGGCGCGCACCCGTGCGGGCAGCTCGTCGCCGGGTTCGGTGGCGAGGGCCTGGCGCAGGGCCGTGCGGAATTCCTCGTGTTCGCGGCGAGCGGTGGCCGCGGCCGCCTGCTGCTCGGCGTGGGCGGTGCGTTCGGCGGCGAGTTCCGCGTGCAGCGGGGCGAGGCCGGCGGCGTAGGAGCGGGTGGCTTCGGTGAGCCGGTCGGTGAGTTCGGCGGCGCGGGCGTCGGCGGCCTCGCGGGTGGCGGTGAGCCGCTCGGTCGACGCGGCCTCCTGGTCCTGCAGCCGCTGCCGCCAGTGCTGGTCGAGTTCGTCGCGCAGCCGCTGCCGTTCCTCGTCGGCTTCGTGGCGGAGGCGTTCCTGCTCGTCGAGCGCGGCGGCGCGTTCGGTGGCGCGGGCGTCGTTGAGCTCGGCGATGTGCTGCTGGGCGGCGGCGGCTTGGGTGAGGGCGGCCTGCCGGTCGGCGTGGGCTTGAGCGCTGTCGCGGCGCGCGGCGTCCCGGTCGGCATGGGCGGCGTCGCGGTCCTGCACGGCCTGATCGCGTTCGGCCTCGGCGGTCTCCTGCGCGGCGCGGGCGGTCGCCGCCTGCTCGTGGGCTTCGGCGGCCTCGGCGCGGGCGCGGTCCCGGTCGTGTTCGGCGGCGCGGGACTTCTCCAGCGCGTCGTCCCGATCGGCTTCGGCGGTGGCGCGGGCGGTGAGCGCGGTGGCGAGCTGTTCGGTGGCGTGCTGCCGCAGCGCGGCGACCTCGGTGCGCACCGGGTCGAGCACCCCGGTCAGCCCGGTGAGCCGTTCGTCGAGGGCGTGCACGTCGAGGTGGGTCATCGGCTGATCGGGGCCGTAGACGCGGGTCCAGATCTCGCGGTGCTCGTCGAGCATGGCGCAGCTGATCGTCTTGGCGCCCCACTGCCCGTACCGGTCGGGGTCGGGGGCGCAGTAGGGGGT
>NZ_JAIUKC010000182.1:0-20229 GCF_020177435.1 Saccharopolyspora sp. 7B
CCCCACCGCCCGCCCGGCACGGCCGTCGACGGAGAGCACCACCACCCCGGCCCGTCCCGGCCCGGACGAGGTCACCGCTCCGGAGCGGCACGCCACCGCCCGCCAGGACGCGGACGGCGGGGAGCGCCCCGCTCCGGCCGCCCCGCGGGACGGACGCCCGTCGGAGCTCACCGATCTCCAGGTGGCGTTGGTGCGCAAGAGGATGCGCGAACTCACCGAGCGGCCGATCTCGGAAGAGGAGGTCCGGGCGGCGTACCGGGAGTGGCTGCCGCTGCGACGACCGGTGCTGAACTCGGACCGGCTCGCCTACGAGCTGTCCCACTACGCCGTCTCGGGCGAGCTCCCGGGCCTGCGCGGCGGCGGGATGGGCTTGGAGGGCGAGCTGCACAACATCGGCATCTCGCTGCCCCGCGGCTACACCACGAACGACTTCGAAACGATCGTGGACGCCCCGGAGTTCTCGATCGTGCTGGACGACGGCCACAGCGGCCCGGTGCTGGAGATCGTCAGCAAGCCGTTCGCGGTGGTGGACGGCGACCTGGGCCGGCCATCGGCGGAGCAGGTGCACCGGGCGGTCCAGGACGCGGTGCGCAGGCTGCGGAACGCGCGGGACCGGACGCGGCTGGAGCGGGTCTTCGACGACGACCGCTTCGACGTCGACCCGGACGCGGGCGAGTTCCCGATCCGCAAGTACAGCCAGCACAACCAGGACGAGATCTACGCGCACTACTCGGCGGGTGTGCCGCTGGCGGGCCTGCCCCGGTTCATGCGCTACATCAGCGACTCGATGCGCACCGGCGGGTTCAACAGCGCGGCGCGGCAGCAGCTGCGGGACGGCATGAGCCTGGCCCGCCGGATCAGCGACGAAGCGGCCGAGGCGAACGGGTTCTCCCGGTTCGAGCGCAAGGAGCTCGAAGGGTTCCTCGCCCTCACCTACACGCAGTTCGCGGCCATCGCCGAACGGCACTACGCGGGCACCGGCATGGGGAAGAACTACGCGGCCCTCAACTCCCGGGTCGAGATCTGGGAAGCCCGGCGCGCCCTGAGCCAGGACGTCCGGCGGTACCTGGACGGCGCGTCGCGCGACCTGGCGGCCCGGTTCGCGGGGAACTTCCGCAGCGGGGTGGTCAACGCGAATCCGGGCGTGGCCCTGCTGCAGGAGCGGGTACCGCCGCGGGTGCGGAACGCGCGCTCGTCCGGGCGGACGCTGGGCGACTACCTCGACGGGGCGTTCTCGTCCCGCCCGGCGCACCGCGTCAGCCAGTACGACGCGCTGGTCATCCGGACCACGATGGGCATGGACCACAACTACTCCGGCGGCGTCCCCCTGCTCGACCCGCCCGCGCTGGTCGCGGAACTGCGGGTGCAGGGCAGCTCGCGCGAGTCACCGAACGGGCTGCAGCGGACCGCCGAGGACATCGCGCGTCACGTGCGGTCCAGCTACCGGGAGGCGCAGGAGCTCCGGCAGGAGGGCGCGGCCGGCAACAGCCCCACCGGCAGCGGCGGGCCCGACGGTGGACCGCCCGACTACGGCGGTGGCTACGGCGGTGGCTACGGCAGCGGTTACGGCGATGGCTACAGCACTCCCGCGCCGCCGCCGAGCGGGGACAGCTACGGCTTCGGCGCGTACAGCGGCCGGTACGTCGGGCAGGACTACTACAGCGCACCGGCACCGCAGCCGAGCACCTACAGCCAGGCCCCCATCACCACGCCGTCCTACCAGGAACCCGTCCACACGAGCTCGCACCGCCGCCACCGCCGCCGGCACCGAGACCGGGACTACTACTACGAAGAGACCCCGACCACCTACCCGAGTTCCTCGCACACCGTGTACGAATCCAGCTACGGGCAACCCGCGATCGCGCCGAACCCGTACCGGAACACGGGAAGCTCCGATTATTACGGCAGCCAGGGCTACTACAGCCAGTACCCGTCGGCTCCGGCCCGCCCCGAGAACGAACCGGGCGGCACCGGCCCGCTCTCCCGGGACGACCGGTCCCCGTTCGCGGTGGACCCGCGCGAGTGGGAGAACTTCCGCAGCTCGATCCCGGGCGTGGAGCGCGGACGCACCGCCGGTATCCACCACGCGGAGCTGGCGGCCTTCCGCGATCCCGACGTGGACCTGCGCTCCGCGCTCGACGACGTGGCGGCGCGCCGGGCCGAACCGCGCGCACCCGTGCTCGACTCCCGGTTCCAAGTGCGCCGGATGAACCACGACGGCGACCAGGTCGCCGAGGTGACGTTGCGGGTGGCGCTGTCCGCCGGGCGGGATGCCACCCCGGGTGATCTCGCCGCGGCGTGGTCCTCGGCGGTCGACGGCATCCACGACGTGGTGAACCGGCCGGGCGCGAAGTTCCGCACCGGCCCCGTCGGGGACCGGCTCTTCGTCCGGCTGGAGCAGGTGGAGCCGGGCCGGGACGCGGACGTGTCCGTGGTCGTCGGCGAGGGCCACCGCGGGCTGAGCAACGCGCGGCAGTGGCGTTCCGACATCAGGCCGCGGGAAGCCGCGCACGAGCTCATGCACGCGCTGGGCATTCCGGACGAGCACAACGCCGGCCACGGCCCGCAGGTGCAGCTCGACGTCCCGGGCTCGCTGATGGGCGACTTCTACTCCCCCGCGGAACGCGGCACCACCGCGGAAGGGCTGTCCGAGGGCGGACTGCGCCCGCGCTACCTGGACCTGCTGGGCGCCGCCATCGGCGACGACGTCCCCACCACCACGTTCCGGAACGACCTCCCGGACCCGGCACCCGGCAGCACGCCGGACGCCCCGCCGCCGAACCGGGGCGAGGGATCGTCCGGGCCGAACCGGGACGACGACGCACCCGCGTCGAACCGGGGCGATCGATCGTCCCGGCCGAACCGCGACGACGACGCACCCGCACCGAACCGAGGCGACGAGTCACCCGCGCGGCGCCCGGACGACGAGGACGAACTCGCACCGCAGCCCTCCGCGCCTCGACGTCGACCGGCCCCGGCACCGGTGATGCTGCAAGGGCGCTACCGGCGCGAAGACGGCACCACGGTCACCGTCGAATTCACCCCGAACGCCGTCGAAAGCCGCATCCTGGGCGACGCGGACGGCCGCCCGATCGGCGTCTGCTTCCCCACCCTGGGCGGCGACGCGGACATGTTCCGATCGTTCACCCGGAACTTCAACGGCCGGGTGACGCGCACGCTCCCCGGGGAGATGAGCCTCGTCCCCGGCCCCGCCAACCGGGACGGCTCCCAGGTGCGGCCACCGTGGCAGCGGGACGCCGACCGGCGCGGCCGCCCGCGCACGCCCACCTTCATCTTCATCCACACGAACAACGACCGATACGGCGTCACCATCCCCATCGACGGCATCAGCACCGTGATCAGCGTCAGCCAGGAGACCGTCGCCTACCTGCTGGACAAGAACCCCGAATTCCAATACATCATGGAGCGCAACGAGAAATCACCGCTGGTGTTCGCGGCCTGCGACGCCGGGAACGCGGAGAACTCCGTCCGCATCGTCAGCGGACTGCGCTCGGGGTACTCCGCCGGGCACGACCTGAGCCGGCGCTACGACAACTCCCTCTACTTCGGGTACAACGAGGTCGCGGTCACCCGGACCGGCTACATCGGCGTCGCCGAGAACGGCGGCTGGCTGCGCTACGACCGCGGCTCGACGACACCGCGGATGGATGCCGACACGATCTACACCCCGCAGCAGGTGAGCGCCATCAACCGGAACGAGTCGGCGGCGAACGTTCCGGCCGACAACACGCGGACCACGCTCGACGACTACGGCAACAACTACGGCAACAACGCGGTCGGCAGCGGCTACGGCCGCGACTACGTGGGCAGCACCACCCGGCAGGTGCCGATCCCCGCGGTCGACCCCGGCTGGGACTGGTCCGGGCCGCCGCAGCCCAGTTCGAGCCAGGACTACTACAGCACGACGACGACCTATCCCCCCGCGTCGTCCCACCAGAGCTCGTACGACCGGGGCGGCAGCCAGAACTACTCCTACCCCTACACCTACGACACCTCCGGGGCGAGCACCTCCACGGCACCGCCCCCGGACCCGTACAACTCCACCTACGGCCTCCCGGCCATCGAACCGAACCCGTACCGGGAACAAGCCCCGTACGACGGCTACGACTCCTACGGCCGCGGCTACTACCGCAGCCGCCGTTGACGGCGGCCCACCGCTCGGCGATCGGCGGCGATCGCCGGCCCGGCCGGATTCGGCGGGCCGGAGCGGGAACTCGTCGTGCGCCCGCCCGCGGCTCAGCGGTGGCGGACGGCGCGGACCAGCGCCGCGGTGTCGTGCCGACGCACACCAGGACGAGGGTGATCGCCGGGATGGCGACCAGCCGCGGGTCCTGGATCGCGGTCAGGCCGGTCGCCCCGATCATGAGTGGCACTTGGCAGGCGGAGGCGGAGGCGAGCCCGCACGGACGCGGCACGCTCGAGCCCGATTTTCCCGCCCATGGCGCAGACCACCCGCCGCGGGCCGAGCCGGTGGAGCGGCGCGCGGCCGGACTCGGCCGGTGCGGCGGAGGACGCCGAGCGCGCGGCGGCAGTCGGATCAGGCGGCCGGGCGCTGTGCTGCCAGGCGGCTGCTGATCCGCCGCTGGAGCTCCCCGAGCCGCTCGGCGTCCCCGCGGATCCCGGCGTGCGGGAGCAGCTCACCGGTGCCGTACCGCGGGATCACGTGGAAGTGCAGGTGGAAGACGGTCTGTCCCGCGGCCGCCTCGTTGAACTGGACGATCTGCACGCCCGCGGGACGGAGCTCGTCGGTGACGGCACGGGCGACGCGCTGCACCACGTGCACGACCGCGGTGAGCTGCTCGGGGGTCACGTCGAGCAGGGTCCGCGGCTCGCCGCTCTTCGGCACGACCAGCACGTGCCCCGGCGATTGGGGGAACACGTCGAGGAAGGCGAGCACGTCGTCGTCCTCGTGCACGACGTGCGCGGGCCCCTCACCCCGGATGATCTTCGCGAAGGGGTTCTCGGGATCGTAGTTCTCGGTCACTGGCAAGGCCTTCTCGTTTCGCAGCACGGAGTGCGGCGCCGGGTCCGCGGTTCGGCGCCGCCATCGGAAACCGTGCCGCGGCGGCATGCTCAAGCCGGGGAGGACCTGCGCATGGCCGGCACCCGCGGCACGGCGGGCCCGTGACGCCGCCGGGCCCGGCGAGGACGCGGGCCGCCGCACTGCGGTCGTGCCACCGCCGCATACACTCGGGCATCGGCGAGATCAGGAAGAAACCCGGGCAGGCACGGTCGCGCGACACGGTCGACGTGCTGGTGGAAGCCGCCGCGCAGATGTTCTCCCGCGAAGGCACCGCCACGACCACCAACCGGATCGCCGACCGGGCGGGGGTGTCGATCGGCACGCTGTACCGGTACTTCTCCGACAAGGAGGCGCTGCTGGCGGCGGTCGCGGAACGCCACGTCGCCGACGTCGCCCGGAACGCGGGCGCGGTGCTCGACCGGTTGCGCGCCGAGGCACCGCCGTTCGACGAGACCATCCGCGCGCTGCTCGACGCCGTCGTCCACGAGCACCGGACCCACCAGCGGCTGCACGCGGTCCTGCACCGGCTGCTGCCCCGCACGGCACGCGACCTCGCGGTGGTGCGAGCGGTGGAGCAGCACGTCGTCGACGAGGTCGCGTTCCACCTGGAGCGCTGCGACCGCGGTGCCGACGCCGAGCTGACGGCCCGGACGATCGTCACCGCGGTCGACGCGCACCTGCACCGGGTGATGGCGGAGCGCGGGTTCAGCGTCGACCGGCTGGCCGGGCTCGTCACCGCGCTGGCGCCACCTCGCTGACGGTGGCCAGCACTTCCGCGCGGAGCCGGCCGATGCCGGGCTCCTCGACCGGGAGGTGCCCGCAGTTCTCCAGCAGGACGACCTTCGTGGGCGCCGAGATGCGCCGCAGGAAGGACGTGCTCACCTCGACGGGCGTCCAGCCATCGGCGCCGGGCGCCACCAGCGTGACGGGCGCGGCGGTGAACGAAGCCGGGTCGGCGTGCTCGTGGGCCAGGAAGCTCGACACGAACCCGAGGGGCACCCGGGCACCGCCGCCACGCGGATCTGCGGCGCACAGCCGCGCCAGGGCGGGATCCGAACTCACGGCGGGCAGGTCCGCCACCCAGCGGATCGGCACCCGCGCGCGGCCCAGGACCGGGTCGACCGCGCGCAACAGCCGCGGGGCGAGCCCGCTCAGCCACGACCACCGCACACCGGCCGCGCGCGCCACCGGGTCGGCGGGGTCGAGCAGGCACGTCGCCAGCACCGCGGCGACCTCGCCGGTGCGGGCCGCGACCTCGTAGGCGAGCATCCCGCCCATGCTGGCCCCGAGCAGGACCAGCGGCCGCGGGTCGGCGGCGCGCTCGGCGCGCACCAGCTCGCACAACAGCTCGACCCAGTCGCCGTAGCGGACGGCCGCCGGGTCGGGGGTCTCGGTGCGCCCGTACAGCGGCAGGTCCGGAGCCAGCACCTCGACGCCGTCCTGCGCCGCGACGGCCAGCGCGGGCCACAGCGACTCGCCGTACCCGCCGACACCGTGGATCACCAGCACGCGGGCCGCGGAGTCCGGACGGGCGGCGCGTGCCACGTGCACGCGGGTGTCGCGCCACCGCCACCAGGTGCGGTCGGGTTCGACGAGCGCCGCGGTGTGCGCGGCGGGAACGAAAGCGGCGTAGTCGTGCAGGTTCATGCCACCAGCCTGAGATCATCCCGAACGCCGCACAACTCGCGTTCCCGCCCAGCCTGACCTGCAACGCCGCCGGAATGCTCAGGTTTTTCGAGCGCACGATCGGGAACGGACCCGACGCGTCCCCGCCGAAGGAAGATCACCGGGGAGGACCGGGGAAGGACGTCGTGCGCGGTACCGGGATCGGACGGCCGCTCCGCCGAAGCTCGCCCGGTCCGCGCCGCCACCCGCACGCGGCCGGACCGGCGACCACCGCCCGGAGGTCAGTCCTGGCGGGTCGCGGTGGCCGGCGGGGTTCTGCTGGCACGCCACGACGGCAGGAGGCCGGCCGCTCCGGCGACCGCCACGAGTCCGGCGCAGGCCGCCAGCAGCGCCAGGACCGGTATCGCCAGCGACGCCTCCGGAACCAGCGCGGTGATCAGCAACGTGCCCAGCGCGATCCCGTGCGGCGCCCCGAAGACGACACCGAGCAGCCCGTACAGCGCGGACTCACCGACCCGGACGCCCAGCAGCCCGCCGCGGGACAGGCCCACCGCGCGGAGCATGCCGCTCTCCCGGCCGCGCTCGACGACCGACAGGCTCGCGGTGGTGCCGACGCCGACCAGGGCGACGAACACGGTCAGCGCGATCAGCGCCAACGCGCTGCCGGTGAGCTGCCCGACCAGGTCGGACTCCTTCGCGCGGAAGTCGTCGAGCACGCTGACCTCCAGCTCCGGCCCGGTGCTCCCGTGCGCGGCGACCGCGGACTGCGCCGCCGCCAGGCCCCCGCGGGCGGCGTCGAGCACGACGCCGGTCGGAGCCGGGTCGTCGCCGAGGGCGTCGAGGTCGGACGGGTGCGCCAGCACCAGCGAGCCGCCGAGGCTCGACCCGACGACCACCGCCGCGACCCGCACCTCCCGGTCGCCGAGCCCGGCGGAATCGCCCGCGGCGAGCCGGGTCTTGCTCGCGAAGGCGTCCGACACGACGATCGTGCCGGGTTCCGCGTCGTGCAGGGACCCGTCGGCGGCGGTGCTCCCGACCGAGCCGGACAGCCGGGTGATCGGCAGGTCCGACACCTCCAAGCTCGTCGGCCCGCTCGGCAGCTCCAGCCGCAGCCGAGGAGCGCGGAACGGGACGACCGAGCGCAACGCGGGATCGGCCGCCAACGTCGCGGGCAGGTCGGCGGGCAGCACCTCCCCTTCCGGTGCGCGCACCTCGATGTCGGCGGGGTACTGCGCGGCCGAGCTCGCCTCGCTGTAATCGCGCAAGGTGCCGCCGGCGGTGAGCGCCGCGAGGAGCAGCGTCGCGGCCAACGCCACCACCGAGGACACCGACGCCGCGCGACGCGGCATCCCGCCCGCGCTGCGCACCGCCAACGTCGCGACCGGACCGAACCGCCGCAGCAACCGGTGCGCACCGGCGAGCACCGGTCGGGCCAGCGCCGGCGCGAACGCCAGGTATGCGCAGAAGCACGCGGCGACGGCCAGCACGCCGTACAGCATGAGATCTTCGGTGCTCCCGTTCGGGCGGTAGCGCGACAGCAGCCCGCTGGACACGGCGAGCACCACCAGCAGCACCGCCGCGGCCAGCAGCGCGGCACCGAGCGCGGTCCGGAGCGCGGTCCTGGCCGCGCGCTCGCTCGCCCGCGTCGTCGACCGCAGCGCTTCCAGCGGGGACGCCCGTGCCGCGTCCCGGGCCGGGGCCAGCACGGCGAGCACCACCGCGAGCACGACGCCCACCACCACCGAACCCAGCACCAGCGGCGAGGGGGTCACCGCCGAGACCGGCGCGACCAGCGGCACGAGCAGCCCGGCTCCGACGGCCAGCAGCGTCCCGGCGCCTCCCGCGAGCAGGCCGGTGAGCGCGCCCTCGGCGACCAGCGCCCGGCGCAGCCCGCCTCTCGTGGCGCCCAACGCGCGCAGCATCGCGAGGTGCCGGGTGCGCTGCGCGAACACGATCCGGAAGGCGGACACCGCGACCATGGTCGACGCGAGCGACGCCACCAGCACGAACGCGCCGAGCACCGCCGAGACCTTGTCGACCGTTTCCAGGCTTTCGCTCAACTCGGCCTGTCGCGCGTTCTCCGCGGACTGCACGGCCAACGTCGTGGGCTGGGCGCTGCGCTGGATCGTGGGCAGGTCGCCGGTGAGATCAACGCGGGCCAGCTCCGCACCGGTGCGGGCGAGCACTTCCCGGTCCGGGGCGTAGAGCGCGAGCCCGTCCGCGGACGGGGAGTCCACCAGCGCGGTCACGGTGAGCGGCTGCGGTGGGCCACCGTCCGGGTCCGCGAACTCGACCTCGTCGCCGACGCGCAGGTCGAGCCGTTCGGCGGCGCGGGCGGACGCAGCCACTTCCCCCGGTGAACGCGGATACGCGCCCTCGTCCACCTGGACCCGGCTCAGCGGCCCCGCTCCGGGATCGGCGGTGAGATCGACCTCCACGGCTCCGACCAGGCCCGATCCGCTCACCCGGCCGGTCGATCCGGTCACGCCCGCCAGTCCCTCCGCCCGATCCAGCTCGGCGGGCCCGAACCCGGACGGGGAGCGCACGACCGCCGACGCCCCCTCCGGGATCGACGTCAGATCATCGGTGATCGTGCGCAGCGCCATGTCCCGGCCGAGCAGCGTGGCGGTGATGAAGAAGGCGGCCACGGCGATCGTGACGCCGCACAGCAGCAGTCGCACGGGAGCGCGCCGGACGGTGCGCAGGTGCGGGACGACGGCGCTCATCGGATCTCCCCCAGCAGCCGCATGGCCTCCGCGATCCGCGCGGGGTCCGGCTTGGCGAGCGTGTCGACGAGCCGCCCGTCCGCGACCAGCACGACACCGTCGGCGTACGAAGCGGCCACCGGGTCGTGGGTGACCATCACGACGGTCTGCCCGAGTTCGCGCACCGACGTCCGCAGCAGTTCCAGGATCTCGCCGCTCGACCGCGTGTCCAGGTTCCCGGTGGGTTCGTCGGCGAAGATCACCTCAGGCCGGGTGAGCAGCGCCCGGCCCAACGCCACCCGTTGCTGCTGCCCGCCGGACATCTCCGCGGGACGGTGCCCCAACCGGCCCGACAGCCCCAGCCGCTCGGCGAGCTCGCGGACCGCGCCGCGTTCCGGCCTGCGCCCGGCGAGCTGCACCGGCAGCACGATGTTCTCCTCCGCGGTGAGCTCGGGAAGCAGGTTGTACTGCTGGAAGACGAACCCGATCCGTTCCCGCCGGATTCGGGTGAGCTCGTCGTCGCCCAACGTGGCCAGGTCGACGCCACCGATCAGCGCGCTCCCGCCGGTCGGGGTGTCCAGGCCCGCCGCGCACTGCAGCAACGTCGACTTCCCGGAGCCCGACGGCCCCATCACCGCGGTGAAGCTCCTGGCGGGGAACCGGACGGACAGCCCGTCCAGCGCGCGGACCTCCGCAGGGCCGGTGCCGTAGGTCTTGACGAGGTCGACCGCTTCGACGGCGTAGGACGCGCCGGGACGCGCGGCGTCGGCGGGTCGGCTGTGTTGGTTCATGTCTCGAACCCTGCCGAGTCGCGGGTGCGGTCCACCTCCGTCCGCCGACCGGTTCGCCGGCGGAGAACTCTGCCTTTCGGCTGATCCCGGCGGCTGACCCCGCTTGTCTAGGGTCGGCGCATGGTGTTCCCCGGCAAGCCCGCATGGCAGTCGTTGCTCTGGCTGTTCGGCATCCTCGTGACGACGCCCGTGACGATGCTGCTGGAGTACGTGATCTTCGAGGGCTTCGACGGCACGCGGTGGCCGCCGGCCGTGATGTTCACCGGCGGGTCGGTGGCCGCGGTGGTCCTGCTGATCGCGCCGCGGCTCGGACCTCGTGCGCTGCCCGCGGCCGCCATCGGCGCCGCCGTGATCTCGGCGGCCGTGTACTACCCCGCTTACGACGCCAGGGGCTGGCCGGAACGCCCCGACCTCGGGTTGCTGCTGCTCACGCCGACCGCGGCGCTGCTGATCCTGCTCGGGCTCGTGGTGTGGCGGGCGGAGAAGCGCTGGGCGATCGCCACCGGGGTGGTCGTGTCCGCGGTCGTCGTGGCCCAGCCCGCGATCGGGCGCGGCCGGTTGACCGAGGTGGTGATCGGATTCCTCCTGGTGTGCTGCGTGACGCTGTCCTGCACGATCGGCCTGGCCGCCCGGCTGGCCCGCCGGGCGCGGCAGCGCCAGATCGAGCACGAACGGCTGATCCAGCGCACCGACTTCGCCCGCGACCTGCACGACTTCGTCGGCCACCACGTGACGGGAATGGTGGTGCAGGCGCGCGGCGCGCAGGCGATCGCGAAGCGGTCGCCGCAGCAGGCGCTGGACGCGCTGGACAGCATCGCCGAGGCCGGCGCCGAGGCGATGGAATCGCTGCACCGCATGGTCGGGCTGCTGCGCGCCGACGACGGCGGGACCACCGCGCCGCCGATCACCATCGACGAGATCTCCACCATGGTCGAGCGGTTCAACCGCGGGCCGGGACCGGAGGCGCGGCTCCGGTTGCCCGACTCCACCGACGGCATCCCCGCCGACGTCGGCACCACCGCGCACCGGGTCGCCCTGGAAGGGCTCACGAACGTCCGCAAGCACGGCCGGAACGTGACGACGGTGCGGATCGACGTGGAACGCGCCGAATCCGAGCTGGTGGTGCGCGTCGGCGACGACGGCGAGGTCGGCAAGATCTCCGGCAGCGGATTCGGTCTGCGAGGCCTGCGCGACCGCGTCGCCGAAGTCGGCGGCGAGTTCGAGGACGGGCCCGCCCCGACGGGCGGCTGGGTCCTCGCAGCCCGCATGCCGCTGCCGTCGAACGGAGGTACCGCGTGACCATCAGAGTGCTCATCGCCGACGACCAGGCGATGATCCGCACCGGCTTCGAAATGATCTTGGGTGCCGAGGACGACATGGAGGTGGTCGGCACGGCGTCCGACGGCGTGGAAGCGCTGGAGATGGTCGCGCTGCACCGGCCGGACGTGGTGCTGATGGACATCCGGATGCCCCGGCTGGACGGTCTGGACGCCTTGCAGCGGATCAACGCCACGGGCGCGGTGGACCCGCCGAAGGTCGTGGTCGTCACCACCTTCGAGGACGACGAGTACGTGCACCGCGCGCTCAACGGCGGCGCCAGCGGCTTCCTGCTCAAGACCGCCAGCTCCGCGTTGCTGCTCGAAGGCGTGCGCGCGGCGGCCTCGGGTGAAGCGCTGGTCAGCCCCGCGATCACGGTGAAGCTGCTGCGCAACCACTCCCCCGCCGAACCCCGCGCGAACCGGCCGAACCCGCTGTCGGCCCGCGAGGGGGAGGTCGCCCAGCTGGTCGCCACCGGCGCCACCAACGCCGAGATCTCCGAGCAGCTGTTCCTGTCCCTCGGCACCGTCAAGACCCACCTGTCGAGCATCCAGTCCAAATTGGACCTCCGGAACCGGGTGGAGATCGCCGCGTGGGTCTGGCAGTCGCAAGGGGTAGGCCGATAGTCATAGGGATTCCCGCGCGAACCGGTCGTCCGACCGATCCGCGACCGAGCGGGTGGCCAATAGCGTTTGGTCTCGGAAGATCGAACGCCGTTGTGCGAAGGAGCTCAATCCCCATGAAGCGTGCACTCGTGTTGGCCGTGCCGGCACTCGCCCTCGTCGGCCTCACCGCGTGCGGCGGTCCGCCGGAGCAGACCGCCTACGAGGTGACGCTGGAGGTCGCGGGTCCCGCCGGGGCGACCGGCACCGTCCAGAAGTCCACTTCGGACTCGCAGGAGCAGCCTCCGGTGCAGTTCAGCGTCCCGCACAAGGACACGTGGGTTCCGATGGGCGGTCCGGCGAAGGTCGTCGTCACGCCGGACTCCCCCGATTCGGCCCTCACCTGCAAGGTGCTGGTCGAAGGCGAGGAGCGGGTGACCGAGACCGGGAAGCCCGGCCGGCCGGTCACCTGCGCGCTGACCATCGACGGCCCGGCCTGAGGCTCCGGCCTGCCGATCGTGGGCCGGTTCGCACACCGTGCCGGCGTCGCCCTCGGCTTCGATCGACCAGCAGTGAACATCCATTTTCTCGGAGGCGGCCATTCGCCGCCGCCTTCGGGATGCCCACTCGGAAAGGAACTTCCATGAGCATCCGCAAAACCATCACGGCCCTGGCACTGTGCGCGGCCGGCATGTCCGTCGCAGGCGCAGGCACCGCACTCGCCGAAGAAGTCGTCGGCGAATACCCCACCGCCCAAGCCTGCTCCGACAAACTCCAAGAACTCGCCGACCACGGCGACCCCGGCCCGCTGTTCTGCGCGCCCGTGACCGACGACCAGAACGGCCCGAACAACCTCATCCGCGACTGACCCCACCACCTGGTTCCCCCGCCGACTTCGGCGGGGGAACCGGTGTTCTCGGGCCGATCCCGCATCATCCGCGCGAGAAGACGCCGGACGACCCCGATCACCGCACCGCCCGGCGCTCGCAGATGCAGGAGTTCGACGACCGGCACCCGGCGGCCGTGCTCCGGTTCCGGTGGCACCGCTGTGATTCGGGCCGGTGCATCCGTAGACGTGCGCCGAGTAGACGAGCTTGCCTGTTTTCGCCAGCCCGGGTGCCAGTTCGCGCACCGGTTCCAGCGTCGGCCGTTCGTGTCGAAGGCGAGGAGCGGGTGAGCGAGGCCGGGCAGCCCGGCCGGCCGGTCACCTGCGCGCTGACCATCGACGGCCCGGCCTGAGGCTCCGGCCCGCCGCTCGGCCGGTCCGCGCACCGTCCGCACTCCGAGGCCAGAACACCGGCCGGACGATCGGGTCGCCGTGGTCGGGGCCGCCCCGGCGATCGCCCGCCGGGGCGTCGGGCGAGCCGAGATCAACCGCTCCCGACCTGCCCCGAACAGCAGTCGGCCCCATCGACGAAGATCGCCGATGGGGCCGTCACCTGCTTGAACGCTGGTGCGCGATACTGGGTTCGAACCAGTGACCTCTACCGTGTCAAGGTAGCGCTCTCCCGCTGAGCTAAACGCGCTTGCTGTTGTGGTGCCAGCCTAGCGGACGGGAGATCACGCCCGCTCGGCGACCCCCGCCGCGCGCCTGCCGTCGAACCGCCCCGGCGGACCTGGTCGGTGTCCCGTCAGCGGCGAAGCCGCTGAGCGGAAGACCACCCACGCAGCCGGACCACCCGCGGGTTCTCAGCGGTTCCCCCGCGAGGACAGCGTTTTCGCCTGTGGCGGAGCCACCGGTGAAAACGATCCCGCAGCGGGGGAACCGCTGAGGTTCCGCCACCCCAGCACTACGCAGCAGCAGCGGGGGCAGGCGAGAAATCAGACCTCGCGTTCGAAGGTGATCAGGAGTCCTTCTACTCCGCCGGGCCCCAGCCGCCCCTTCACGTCGGCGCCGGTGATGGTCTTCATCCGCCAGCCGTCCGCGGCGTGCTCGTTGAGGACGCCTTCGAGCTTGTCGCCGGACATCTTGCCGCCGAGCCACTTCTCCCGGAGCTCCACGACCTTGTACTGGTACGGCATCCGTTCCTCCTCCGCATCGGGTGCTGCGGTGATCTCATCACGGGGCCGCTCCGGAACGCGAAAACGCCACTCCCACCCCGGGAAGCGGGGCGAGGGTGGCGCGTTCAGCGGATGCCTTCAGGCGAAGATCAGCGGTCGGCCATCTTCTTCTGCAGGTTCTCGTCCAGCGAGGCCAGGAACTCCTCGGTGGTCTGGTAGCCCTGGTCGCCGCCGACGAGCAGCGCCAGGTCCTTGGTCATCTTGCCGCTCTCGACGGTCTCGACGACGACCTGCTCCAGCGCCTGGGCGAAACCGGTGACCTCCGGGGTGGAGTCCAGCCGGCCGCGCTGCTCCAGGCCGCGGGTCCAGGCGAAGATCGACGCGATCGGGTTGGTCGACGTCGGCTTGCCCTGCTGGTGCTGGCGGTAGTGGCGGGTGACCGTGCCGTGCGCGGCCTCCGCCTCGACCTTGCCGTCCTCGGTCATCAGGACCGAGGTCATCAGGCCCAGCGAGCCGAAGCCCTGCGCCACGGTGTCGGACTGCACGTCACCGTCGTAGTTCTTGCACGCCCAGACGTAGCCGCCCTCCCACTTCATGGCCGTGGCGACCATGTCGTCGATGAGGCGGTGCTCGTAGGTCAGGCCCTTGGCGTCGAAGGCCTCCTTGAACTCGTTCTCGAAGACCTCTTCGAAGACGTCCTTGAAGACGCCGTCGTAGGCCTTGAGGATCGTGTTCTTGGTGGACATGTACACCGGGTACTCGCGCTCCAGCCCGTAGCGGAAGGACGCGCGGGCGAACTCCTCGATGGAGCGCTTGTAGTTGTACATGGCCATGGCCACGCCGCCGTCGGTCGGGAACTGCGCGACCTCCTGCTGGATCGGCTCGGAGCCGTCCGCGGGCGTGTAGGTGATGGTGACCGTGCCGGGGCCGGGGACCTTGAAGTCCGTGGCCTTGTACTGGTCGCCGTGCGCGTGGCGGCCGATGATGATCGGCTTGGTCCACGTGGGCACGTAGCGCGGGATGTTCGAGATCACGATGGGCTCGCGGAAGATGACGCCACCGAGGATGTTGCGGATGGTCCCGTTCGGGCTCCGCCACATCTTCTTCAGGCCGAACTCCTCCACTCGGGCCTCGTCCGGCGTGATCGTGGCGCACTTGACGCCTACGCCGTGCTGGGCGATGGCCTTCGCGGCGTCCACCGTCACCTGGTCGTCGGTGGCGTCCCGGTGCTCGATGCCCAGGTCGTAGTAATCGAGGTTCACGTCCAGATACGGGTGGATCAGCTTGTCCTTGATGAAGGACCAGATGATCCGGGTCATCTCGTCGCCGTCGAGCTCGGCGATCGTTCCCTGGACCTTGATCTTGCTCATGTGGCGGGGTGCTCCTCTCGCGAGAATGCAAGCGGTACAAGCGTACTGCTATCGGTATCGATTGTGCCCCGGCCCCGGCTCCCGCGACACCGCCCTGAGACGAAAACGCCCACCCGGCCACTCGCCGCGAGATCACCTTCTAGGCTCGCGGAGGCCACGATCACGGGGAGGCGGCTTTGTCGACGGGACCCACACACGCCATGAGCGGACTGGCCGCGTGGGCGGCAGTGACCGCGCTCGCCGACCAGCACCTCATCGGCCAGCTGTCCCCGAAGACGTGGGTCGTCGGCGCCACGCTCGCGTCCGGTGCCGCACTACTACCCGACATCGACCACCCCAAATCCACCGTGGCCAGCACCTTCGGCGCGCTGTCCCGGGGCGTGTCCGCGATGTTCAGCGGGTTCAGCGGGTTCATGTACCGGCTCACCCGCACCAAGCACGACAGCGACCGGGAGGGCACGCACCGCGGGTTCACCCACACCGTCGTGTTCGCGGTGCTGGCCGGGCTGGTCACCACCGCCATCGTGCAGAGCACCAGCTCGATCGCGATCGGCGTGCTCATGTTCACCTTCGCCGGGCTCGCCGTGCGCGGCATCATGCACACCTGGAACCCGCGGCGGGACGCGCTGCTCATCGCGGTGGCCTCGCTGGCGCTGACCGCGGCCTGCTGGGCGTGGACCGGCGACCAGCCCACGGAGGCGGCGGCGCTCGGCGTCGCGGTGATCCTCGGCTGCGTCATGCACTTCCTCGGCGACGCCATCACCGAGCAGGGCTGCCCGATGCTGTGGCCGATCCCGCTGGACGGCCAGACCTGGTACGCGGTGGCGCCGCCGAAGGCGATGCGGATGCGCACCGGCGGCAAGGTGGAGATGGTGCTGGTCGGCCCCGCCCTGACGATCGTCGCCGTGGTGCTGGGCGCGGTGGTGCTCTACCGCGTCGGCGCCGCCCCGTGGATCGCGACGCTGGACCTGCCGCCCGAGGTCATGCGGTGGCTGACGCCGCGCCCCTGACCGCCGATCACCCGCTCCGGCGCGGCGGGGCGCCTCGCTGCGCCGACCGCGTGGAGTGACGCACAACGCCCACCACGGCACGAGTCGCTCGATAAGGTGATGAGCAGGTGGCGCGCGGGCGCCGACGAACCCTCGGGGGAGATCGATGCGAGCCGGTCGGCAGCTCATGGTCGCGGCGGCGCTGGTGCTGCCGGTGCTCGCCGGGTGCGGGCAGCTCCAGGAAGGCCGGGACCGCCTGGACCAGGCCCAGCAGGGGCTGGACAAGGCCACCGCCTGCGTGGACGCGCTCGAAGCCGCCGGCTACACCCCGAACCTCGCCGACGTGGAGCAGGCGCAGGACGACGCCCGCACCAAGGCCGACGAGATCAGCGCGCTCGCCCAGCGCGTCGGCGACCGGACCCTGCAGGACCGGCTGCTCGACGTCCAAGCCTCCCTGGACCAGGTCGCCACCGGCCAGATCACGCTGCAGAACGGCCTCAACTGGTCGCAGCAGCACCTGGAGAAGACCGCCGCCGTGGCCGACACCTGCGCCGACGTCACCGGCTGATCGCGCAGGTCAGCGGACTGCGAACCGCCCCTCCCCACCCCTAGCCTGGATGCGGAGGTGAGCGTGATGAGAGCAGCCATCGGCGATCAACTGCACGTGCACAGCCGGACGGTGGAGGAGACCGACCGCACCGGGCTGATCCTGGAGGTGCGCGGCACGGCGGGTGCCCCGCCGTACCTCGTGCGGTTCGACGACGGGCACGAACGGCTCGTCTACCCGGGACCCGACTGCATCGTCGAGCCGCGGCGCGCGCAGGAGGCCTGACCGCGGACGGGTGCCGCCCGGCACCGGGCGGCACCTACCAGGGTTCGGCGAGCAGCGCGTCGAGCTCCGCGCGGAACAGCAGCTCCGGGTCGATGCCGGTCCCGGCGAACTGGCCCTGCACCTCCAGGCTCAGCACCCCGTGCAAGCGGGTCCAGGCCACCGCGCCGCGCCGCAGCGCCGCGGGCGGCAGCTCCTCCCCCGACCGCTTCGCGCGCAGCGCGATCAGCTGCTCGTCCAGCTCGGTGCGCGGCGGCGGGTCGGCGGGTACCAGCTCCGCGAACAGCGCCTGCAGCGCGCGCAGGGCGCGGTCGGCGAGCTCGTAGGTCTCCTCCGGCGCGGCGTATCCCGGCACCGGCGTGCCGTAGAGCAGCAGGTAGCGGTGCGGCTGCGCCAGCGCCCACCGCCGCCATTCCAGCGCCACCTCCCGCACCCGCCGGGCCGGCGCCTTCCTGCGGTGCCGTTCGGCGGCCCCTTCCACCGCCTCCGCCACGTCCCGGTAGGCGTCGACGATCAGCGCGCTCAGCAGCGCGTCCCGGTTCTCGAAGTAGCGGTAGAGCGCGGGGCCGGTGATGCCCATGCGCTTGGCGATGGCGTTCACCGAGATGCCCGCCGGGCCCGATTCGGCGAGCTGCTCCAGCGCCACCTGCTTGGCCTCGGCGCGGGTCTGGTCGCGGTAGCGCTCGCGGGGGCTGCGCTGGGGTGCGGACATGCGGTGCGGACCTCCCTGTTGACAGCGCGATGGTAACAGGGGCACTCTTTCGTTAGAAGCTCTCACGTTCGTTACGTAGTCTCACCCCTGGAGGTTCGACCATGACCACCACCGCGATCACCGGCCGCGAACTCGTGCTCACCGGGCTCGGCGCCCCGCAGGACGTGCTCACCAGCAGGGAGACCGAGCACGCGGCGCCCGGCGCAGGCCGCGTGCTGGTCCGCGTCGAAGCGGCCGGGCTCTCCTTCGCCGAAGTGCAGATGCTCGGCGGCCGCTACCCGATGCAGCCCGCGTTCCCCTTCGTGCCCGGCTACGACCTCGTCGGCGAGGTCGTCGCCACCGGACCCGGCGTCACCACCTGCCGGCCCGGGCAGCGCGTCGCCGCGATGACCCGCACCGGCGCCTGGGCCGAGCACGTCGAGCTCGCCGCCGAACTCGCGGTGGTGCTGCCCGCGCAGGTACCCGCCGACGAAGCGGTCGCGCTGGTCACCAACGGCGTCACCGCCTGGCAGCTGCTGCACCGCAGCGCCCGCGTCCCGCGCGGCGGCACCGTGCTGGTGCACGGCGCGGGCGGCGGCGTCGGCAGCACCTTGCTGCAGCTGTGCCGGCTCGCGGGCGTGCGCGCCATCGGCACCGCCTCCGGGCACCGGCACGAGCGGCTGGCCGGGCTCGGCGCCGAACTCGTCGACCACCGCACCGAGGACGTCGGCCGCCGCGTCCGGGAGCTCGCACCGTCCGGAGTGGACGCCGTGTTCGACCCGCTCGGCCCGGACAGCCTCACCCGCTCCTGGGAACTCCTCGCCCCCGGCGGGCGGCTGATCAGCTACGGCAGCGCGGGCACCCTCGACGACGCGGGCTCGTGGTGGAAGCCGTACGCGGACGTCGCCCTGCGCATCGCCCGCTGGGAGGCGCTGCGGCTGCTCGGCCGGGCCGGCGGGCGGCGCGCCCGGATGTACTACGTGCGGGCCGACGGCCGGTACCGCGACGACCTCGCCGGGCTGCTCCGGATGCTCGCCGACGGCGAACTGCACCCGTTGATCTCGCACCGGCTCCCGCTGCGGGACGCCGCCCGAGCCCTCGACCTGCACCGATCGGGGAAGTCCACCGGGAAGATCGTGCTGCTGCCCTGAGGCCGGGCCTGCCGCCGCGGCGGTGCGGATCACGAAAAGGCGGCAGGTTCACCGACCGCCCGGCGCCCCTGATTAGGGTGGGCGCGGCGTGACGTCCGGTGAGGAGGCGGTGACGAGTTGCACGACGACCAGGCCACCGAGACCCCTGCCGACCTCTCGGAGCTGCTCGCCAGAGCCTCCGGCGTCGCGCCCTCCGTCCCGCTGCCCGACGGCGAACTGCTCACCGAGCAGTCCACCCGCGCCAACGGGGACGAGCCGCCGCTGTGCTGGATCAGCTTCGACCGGCCGGCGCCGCGGCTGCTGGGGGCGCTGCGCGCCGACCACCGGCGCACCGGGCTGTGGCCGCTGCTGCTGTGCGACGACACCGAGACCTACGGCAGCCGGTGCACCGTCGGCGTCGTGCCCCCGGAGCCGCTGGAGCACATCGACCTGTGGCGAGCCGAGGACGTGATGCTGCGGATCTGGGAGGGGCTGTGCCGGGCCGACGACGACCTCGGCCCCGCCTACGACATGGATTCGCTGGCGCCGTTCGACGCGAACTGCCCGGAGCTGGCGCCCGCCGGGAACCTGCTGGCCGACCCGGACATCCTCGCCAACCAGCAGGCCACCCGGTTCGTCGACGACGAGACGCGGCTCGGGCTGGTGCCGGTGCGGCGCGGGTCCGACGTGCTCACCGTGCTCGGCTGGTCCGGGGCGGCGAACCACGTGTCCCGCACCGCGGGCATGTCGGCGCTGCTGCGCAGCTGGGAGGACCGGTTCGGGGCGCGGCTGCTGCGGCTCGGGCCGGACCGGCTGGACGTGAGCGTCGCGGCCCCGCCGCAGGACCCGGCGCACGCCACGTCGGTCGCCGCGGAGCACTGGGCGTTCTGCCCGGACCGGGTCCTGCAGGACGCCGGCAGCATCGCCTCCTACGCCCGCGAGATCCGCGCCCGCCGCACCTGGTCCTTCTGGTGGGAATGAGCGAGCTCGCCCCGGCTTCGCCGTTCTTCCCGTCAGCGGCGAAGCCGCTGAGCAGCTGACCACAAGAGCAACCGGACCACCCGCGGGTTCTCAGCGGGATTCTCGCGAGGACAGCTTTTCCCTCGTGGCGGAGCCACTCGGGAAAAAGATCCC
>NZ_JAIUKC010000183.1:0-6806 GCF_020177435.1 Saccharopolyspora sp. 7B
CCACCACCAGCACGCCCCCGCCACCGCCGCCGCGCCCCTACGAGCTGAGCATGTCCGGTGTGGACCCGTGCGAACTGCTCACCGCCGCGCAGCGCGGGCAGCTCGGGTTCGACCGCGACCCGCTGGCCGACACCGAGGGCGGCTTCGGCGACGCGCCCACGTGCAGCTTCCGCAACACCACCGCGAAGGTCGGGGCGCGGTTGTCGCTGATCACCACCGAGTCGATGAGCGTGTGGACGGACGACACCGCGCAGGTGCAGGCGACCCCGGTGGTGGTGCACGGCTTCCCGGCGCTCGTGATCAAGACTCCGGACCTGGACCTGTCCTGCAACGTGGCGGTGGACCTCGCCGAGGGCGAGCACCTCGACGTGCTCTACCGCGACGACGGTGGGCAGCCCGCGCCGCCGCTGGACGCCCTGTGCCAAGGGGCGCAGCTGGTCGCCGAGAACGCGGTGGCCTCGCTGGCCGACCCGGCACCGGAGACCTCGGAATCCGCCACCACGTCCGCGGATCCCTCCGCGGACGGGTCCACGAGCGGCTCCTCGGAGCCGCTGATGAGCCCCCGTCCGACGGAGTGATCGCGGGCGTCCGGCGCAACGCGACTGGACCCCGCGGCCCAACCGCGTTGATACTCACCGCGTTTGGAGCACTCCCCACGGTGATGAATAGTGATTAGAGTGAGCGCGGACGTCTTACCCGTGGGAGGGAAACCCCGTGCCGCTGTACTCGCCGTCGGGGGACGGCTCGCCGGATTCCACCGCCCTACCGGGAACCCCCGGCACCGGTGGCTCCATGCGCGTCGAACCCGCCGCCATCCCGAGCCTCGTGAACGCCTTGCAGTCCTCGCTGGACCAGGTCGGTGTGGAGATCGAGCACGCGATCACCGAGCTGCGCATCCGGCCGTGGGCCGGCGACCCGATCAGCAGCACCGCCGCCGAGCAGTTCAACGAGCGCTCGGTCGGCGGCGACCAGGACGCGCTGACCGCGCTGTGCGGCTACCGCGACCAGCTGCAATCGGCCGCCGAGTCCCTGCAGCTGGCCAACCAGCACTACCAGGACACCGACGACGTGAACGCGGTGCGGCTCGGGGGAGGGTGCTGACCGTGACCGGTGCGACGGGAGGCGGAACCCGATGAGCGACCACCGCTGGCAGGGGTACCGCCACGAGGAGCTCTACGAGCAGATCCACCAGGGCCCCGGCGCGGACGCGTCGACCGATTCGGTGCGCCGCTGGAGCGAGCTGACCCGCACCCTCGGCGAGATCGACGGCGATCTCGCCGCCGCGCTGAGCTCCGCGATGTCCGGCTGGCAGGGCGAAGCCGCCGACAACGCCCGCGGCGGGATCCGCCCGCTGGGCGAGTGGGCCGTGCAGGCGCAGCAGGCCGCCGAGTCGATGCGGGACCGCACCGAGCAGCAGGCCTCGTTCGTCGGCAAGGCCCGCGCCGACATGCCGCAGCCGCAGCCGCTGACCACCGAGGACCCGGGCACCGCGATCACCGGGCTGGTGCACCTGTTCGGCGGGCAGACCGACTACGAGGTGCAGGAGTCCCGCAGGGACGCCGCCGAGCAGCGCGCGTTCGAGGTGATGCGCACCTACGAGGCCTCCACCCGGGCCAACACGACCTCGCTGGCCTCCTTCGCGCCGCCGCCGCAGGTGGTCGTGGACGCCCACGTCCCCCCGCCGGGCGCGGCGAAGGGCCTGCAGCAGCCGAACATCACGATCAGCTGGGCGGGCGCCCCGGTGCCCGCCCCGCGCGGCGGCACCGGTTCGGCGACCACCCCCGGCGGCGCGCGCAGGCAGCCCGCGCGCGGTACGGCGGGGCGCGGCGGCGAGCGCGGCCGCGGCACGCACCCGACCGGTTCCGGCGGGGGCCGGGCGCGGCGCCGCGACGACGACCCGGTGGACCGCTCGGTGACCGAGCAGGTCGGCGGCGGCACCGGCTTCTTCGACGCACCGCAGACCCTGTCCCGGCCGGTCATCGGCGGAGATCCCGGTCAATGATCGGCGGTTCGGCACTCGCGGGTGCCGGCCCGGTCCGGCTGTCCGCGTTGGAGTTCGACGTGCTCGTCGAGCACCTGGAGTTGGAGACGATGCCGCTGGTGCTGCGGGTGCCCTCGCCGGGTCGCACCTGGACGGAGCGCGCGGAGCTGGCGGACTCGGCGTGGCGGTCGATGGGCGCCAAGCAGCTCGGCGACCGCCGGGAGCTGGACCCGGCGCTGGACCGGATGCTGCGGCTGCTCGCCCACCCGGAGTCCGAAGTGGACGGACGGACCTGGTTCGGCCGCAGCCTCCGGGTGCTCGCCGCCTCCGGCGTGCCGGACGGCAGCGGGGCGGACGCGGTGCTGGTCGTCAAGGACGAGGACGCGCTGACGTTGCGGCCGGTGTCGGCGGCCGGACTGGTGCGGGAGGTGGCCTCGGTGCTGCCGGTGCTCGGCGCCGGGCCGGGCCGATCGGTGACGGTGCGCAGCGCCGACCTCGACGCCGCCGCGGCCGCGACAGGCGGGAACGCCGAAGCGCTGGAGGGCGAGCTGGTCCGCCGCGGCGTGCGCGGCGACGACGCGGAGATGCTCACCTCGATGGTCCGCGAGGCCGGGGCGCGCGGGCAGTTCGGCGCCGCCGCCCGGGACCGGCTGGGCCGCCGGGTGCGGGCGCCGCGGGTCGTGGGGTTCTTCGACACCCCGCACGGCCGGTACGCGCAGCTGCGCCGGGATTCGCCGTCCGGTGATTCCTGGAGCACCGTCTCGCCCGCCGACACCCGCCGGATGATCGCCCACGTCGACGAGCTGCTGACCGAGCTGGCCCGCTGACGCGGAACGGGCCGCCCGTCCGGGTGGACGAGCGGCCCGTGGTCACCTGGTCGCTGCGATCAGGCGATGGGTTCCTCGATGCGGTCCCGCACCTCGGGGGCGGCGGAGCGCTTCGCGTCCGCGGCCTCGTCGTCGGGCTGCGTCTGCGAGTCCCGCTCGGCCTCGACGCGGGCGGTGTACACCTCGACCTCGCGGGCGACGCGCTCCTCGTCCCACCCGAGCACGTCGGCCATCAGCCGCGCCACCGGCTCCGCCGACTCCACCCCGCGGTGCGGGTACTCGATGGAGATGCGGGTGCGCCGGGTCAGCACGTCCTCCAGGTGCAGCGCGCCCTCGTGGGTGCACGCGTACACCACTTCGGCCTGCAGGTAGGCCGAGGCGCCGGGGACGGGCTTGAGCAGCTCCGGCCGGTCCGCGGTGGCCGCGAGCACCTCGTGCACCTGCGAGCCGTAGCGGTCCAGCAGGTGCCGGATCCGGTACGGGTGCACGCCGTGCGCGGACGCGATCTGGTCGGCCTGGTTCACCAGCGCGTGGTAGCCGTCGGCGCCGAGCAGCGGCACCCGGTCGGTGATGGAGGACGCGACGCGGCCGGACAGGTCCGGCGCCACCGCGTCCACCGCGTCGGCGGCCATCACCCGGTAGGTCGTGTACTTGCCACCGGCGATGGCGACCAGGCCGGGCGCGACGCGGGCGACCGCGTGTTCCCGGGACAGCTTGGAGCTCTCGTCGCTCTCCCCCGCCAGCAGCGGCCGCAGCCCCGCGTACACGCCCTCGATGTCGGCGTGCGTCAGCGGCGTGGCGAGCACCGTGTTGACGTGCTCCAGGATGTAGTCGATGTCCTTCTTCGTCGCCGCCGGGTGCGCGAGGTCCAGGTTCCAGTCGGTGTCGGTGGTGCCCACGATCCAGTGGCCACCCCACGGCACGACGAACAGCACGGACTTCTCGGTGCGCAGGATCATCCCGGCCTCGGAGACGATGCGGTCCCGCGGCACCACGATGTGCACGCCCTTGCTGGCGCGGACCCGGAACTGCCCGCGGCTGCCGGAGAGGCGCTGCAGCTCGTCGGTCCACACCCCGGTCGCGTTGATCACCGTCTGGGCGCGGACCTCCGTCTCGGCGCCGGTCTCGACGTCGCGCAGCCGCACGCCCGCGACCCGGTCGGCCTCCCGCAGGAAGCCCGTGACCTGGGTGGAGGTCGCGACGACGGCGCCGTAGCGGGCCGCGGTGCGGGCCACGGTCATGGTGTGGCGGGCGTCGTCGGCCTGCGCGTCGTAGTAGCGGATGCCGCCGATCAGCGCGTCCCGCTTGAGCGCGGGCACCATCCGCAGCGCACCGGCCCGGGACAGGTGCTTCTGCCCGGGCACCGAGCGGGCGCCGCCCATCGTGTCGTACATCAGCAGCCCGGCCGCGGTGTACGGCCGCTCCCACACGCGGTGGCTGAGCGGGTAGAGGAACGGCACCGGCTTCACCAGGTGCGGCGCGAGCCGGGTCAGCATCAGCTCCCGCTCCCGCAGGGCCTCGCGGACCAGCGAGAACTCCAGCTGCTCCAGGTAGCGCAGGCCACCGTGGAAGAGCTTGCTGGAGCGGCTGGACGTGCCGGCGGCCAGGTCGCGCGCCTCGACGAGGGCGACCCGCAGCCCGCGGGTGGCCGCGTCGAGCGCGGCGCCGGCGCCGGTGACGCCGCCGCCGATCACGACGACGTCGAACTCCTCCGAGCCCAGCCTGTTCCAGTTGCGTTCGCGGTCGCCCGGCCCCAGCCTGCCCTGCGCCTCCTCCGAGGCCCGGGTGGCGTCGGTGGCACCGGTCGTCGCGGTTGATTTCTCGTCGTGGGACACCTGGCGTCCTCCTCGCTCGAATCCCGATCACCGCCGACCCGCACCCCGTCGGCGCGTTCCGCGGTGGTCATCATGCCCGGCCTGCGCCTTGCACGCCTGCCGCGCCATTGCTGCTCTGACCTGCCGTGGCGAGATCCTTCTTCGCCCGGTCCTGCTGGATCTCGCCGGTGCGCCGGACCGTGGCGCCGCGCTCGACGAGGACCTCGACGTCGGCCTCCGGCGTGGCGGAATCGACGATCACCATGTCGAAGTCCTCGGCGGGCGCGACCGCGTGCAACGCGCGCCTGCGGAACTTGGTGTGGTCCACGTAGAGCACCCGGCGGCTGGCCGCGGCCAGCATCGCCTTCTTGATCTGCACCATCTCCTGCTGCGGGTAGCAGCAGATGCCGTCGGTCACCGCGGAGACGGACATGATCGCCAGGTCCACCCGCAGCCCGCGCAGCGCGTCCAGCGCCATGCCGCCGACGAACGCGTCCGCCCACGGCAGGTAGTCGCCGCCGATGGAGATCAGGTGCACGCCCTGCTGCCCGGCGAGCTCGCCGAACACCCCGCGGTGGTTGGTCACCACGGTCAGCGGTGCGCGTTCCGGCAGCCGCCGAGCCAGGTAGACCCCGGTGGTCGAGTCGTCGAGCACCAGCGCCTGGCCGGGTTCGACCAGTTCGGCGGCGGCGCTCGCGAGTTCGTCCTTCTCCGCCTCGTTCTGCTGCATCCGGTATTCCGAGGCCGCCTCGTAGAGCAGCGAGGAGGCCGCGGAGACGTAGCCGCGGTTGCGGTGCACGAGGCCCTGCGATTCCAGGTCGGCCAAGTCCCGGTACACGGTCATGGCGCTGGCGCCCACGGTCGAGACCAGGTCGTCGATGCGCAGCGAACCTTCCGCCATCACGAGTTCGGTGATCTTGCGCCGCCGGTCCTGCTGCTTGCCGGACGGGCGCCGACCCGACGTAGCGGACATCGTCGTCCCCCTCACCGCCACATCCCCTGCGGGGACTTCCACCATTGGGTGCCCATCCTCCTAGCCGAACCCCTGCCCGACGGTCGTGCCTCACCGCACGAATCCCGGACACAGCGAGTTCACCGTACATCGCGATAAAAACACCATCGCAAAGCTATTGCAATGTTTGTTTTCACATGCCTAATGTGACCATGTTCTTCGGCGCGTCCGGCCGCCGAAGCGGCTCCAATGGAGGAGGTCGACGTGCCCGTGCTCGCGACATCCGCGGCCGTCCAGCGGCCCGCGGAACCCCGGCGCGGAACCGGCGCGCTCATCCCGGGGCGGATCAGCGCGGCGTGCCATCCGGCACCACCCGCCCAGCCGGACCAGCAACGCACACCCGACCGCGCCGATGGCGCCGCGACGAGGGGACCTGGGACATGAGTCTGGGTGAGATCTTCCTCTGGGAATTGATGGGCACGGCCGTGCTGACCCTGATGGGGTGCGGCGTCGTCGCCAACGTGACACTGCGCAAGGCGCTCGGCAACAACGGCGGCTGGCTGCTGGTGAACTTCGGCTGGGGCTTCGCCGTGTTCGCGGGCGCCAGCATCGCCGAACCCACCGGGGCGCACATCAACCCCGCCGTCACGCTCGGCCTCGCCGTCGACGGCCAGGTGCCGTGGAGCCAGGTGCCCGTCTACGTCGTCGCCCAGATCATCGGCGGCACGCTGGGCGCCGCGCTGTGCTGGGCGGCCTACAAGCTGCAGTTCGACACGCACGACGACCCGGCGGGCACCCTCGGGATCTTCAGCACCGCCCCCACCGTGCGCAACGCGCCGTGGAACCTCGTCACCGAGATCATCGGCACCTTCGTGCTGGTGCTGTGGATCATCCAGACGCCCGGTTCCGGCCGCGGCGACGACGGCGCCTTCAGCTTCGGCAACGACGCGCTCGGCTACGCGGCCGTCGCGTTCATCGTCATCGGGATCGGCGCCTCGCTCGGCGGGCCCACCGGCTACGCCATCAACCCGGCGCGCGACCTCGGCCCCCGCATCGCCTACGCGCTGCTGCCGATCCGCGGCAAGGGTTCCGCCGACTGGGGCTACTCCTGGGTCCCCGTCGCCGGGCCGATCATCGGCGGGGTGCTCGCGGGCGCGGTCGCCCTGGTGCTGCCCGCGACCTGAGCCGCGGCCACGTCCCCCGCGGTGCGGGCCCTCCGACCGGGCCCGCAC
>NZ_JAIUKC010000184.1:0-13180 GCF_020177435.1 Saccharopolyspora sp. 7B
CTCCCCAAACCCCCGCTGCCTGCCCCCGTCGGGGGGGGTGGTTGCCCCCCCCCCCCCCCCCCCCCCCCCCCCCCCCGCCGGCGGCCCCCCCCCCCCCCCCCCCCCCCCCCCCCGCGGTTCCCGCACCGGGGGGCTGCCCGACCGGGCCGGGCGGGTGACACTCACCCCGAGCCCACGCACATCTCGGAATCCATCGAAAAGGACGACATCATGGCCTCCTACGTCGCCGCGATCGACCAGGGCACCACCTCCACCCGCTGCATGATCTTCGACCACGGCGGGCGCGTCGTGGCCGTCGACCAGGTCGAGCACCGGCAGATCTTCCCCAAGGCGGGCTGGGTGGAGCACGACCCGGAGGAGATCTGGAGCAACACCCGCCAGGTGTGCGCGGGGGCGCTCGCCAAGGCCGACCTGGTGACCTCCGAGATCGCCGCCGTCGGCATCACCAACCAGCGCGAGACGACCGTCGTGTGGGACAAGACCACCGGCAAGCCCGTCTACAACGCCATCGTCTGGCAGGACACCCGCACCGACACCATCGTCGGCGAGCTCGCCGAGGAAGGCGGGCAGAACCGGTTCCACGCCAAGACCGGTCTCACCCTCTCGCCGTACTTCTCCGGCACCAAGATCCGCTGGATCCTGGACAACGTGGACGGGGTCCGCGCCCGCGCCGAGAAGGGCGAGCTGCTGTTCGGCAACATGGACACCTGGGTGCTGTGGAACAGCACCGGCGGCCCCGACGGCGGCCTGCACGTCACCGACCCCACCAACGCCTCCCGGACCCTGCTGATGGACCTGGAGAAGCTGGAGTGGGACGAGGACATCTGCCGCCAGATCGGCGTCCCCACCTCGATGCTGCCGGAGATCCGCTCCTCCTCCGAGGTCTACGGGCACTTCCGCGAGCGCGGCGTGTTCGGCGGGCTCCCCATCGCGGGCATCCTCGGCGACCAGCAGGCCGCCACCTTCGGCCAGGCCTGCCTGTCGCCCGGTGAAGCCAAGAACACCTACGGGACCGGCAACTTCCTGCTGCTCAACACCGGGACCGAGCCCGTGCTGAGCGACAACGGGCTGCTCACCACCGTCGGGTACAAGATCGGCTCGAAGGACACGGTGTACTGCCTGGAAGGCTCCATCGCGGTCACCGGCTCGCTGGTGCAGTGGCTGCGGGACAACCTCGGGCTGATCGGCAGCGCCCCGGAGATCGAGCAGATCGCGCGCAGCGTCGAGGACAACGGCGGCGCCTACTTCGTGCCCGCTTTCTCCGGGTTGTTCGCCCCGCACTGGCGGTCCGACGCGCGCGGCGCCATCGTCGGGCTCACCCGCTTCGTCAACCGCGGCCACCTCGCCCGCGCCGTGCTCGAAGCCACCGCCTTCCAGACCCGCGAGGTCATCGAGGCCATGAACGCCGACTCCGGCGTCCCGCTGAAGTCGCTGAAGGTCGACGGCGGCATGGTCGGCAACGAACTGCTCATGCAGTTCCAGGCCGACATCCTCGGCGTCCCGGTGATCCGGCCGGTCGTCAGCGAGACCACCGCGCTCGGCGCCGCCTACGCCGCCGGGCTCGCCGTCGGCTTCTGGGCCGGGGAGGACGACATCCGCTCCAACTGGGCGAAGGACAAGCAGTGGGACCCGGTCATGCCGGAGGAGCGGCGGGCGCACGAGTACGGCCAGTGGCAGAAGGCGGTCACCAAGACCTTCGACTGGGCCTGATTCCGGCGGCCGCCTCGTTCTGCTCGGCGGGTGGGTAGCGGAACCTCAGCGGTCCCCTCGCTGCGGGATCTTCTTCACAGGTGGCTCCGCCACATGCGAAAAAGCCGTCCTCGCGAGGGGAGCGCTGAGAACCCTCGGGTGGTTCCGCTGCTCAGGTGGTCGTCGGCTCAGCGGCTTCGCCGCTGACAGGGAACAGCCACGAGCCGACGGGCAGGTTCGACGACGGGCGGTCGGCTGCTCGCTCGCTGCGGGATCGTTTTCGCAGGTGGCTCCGCCACACGAGAAATCGCTGTCCTCGCGAGGGGAGCGCTGAGAACCCGCGGGTGGTCACCTTGCTCTGGTGGTCGCTGCTCAGCGGCTGCGGTGCCTGCCGGGTCAGGGGGCCGTTCGTTCCGCGGCGGGGACTCCGGTGAACTCGGCGTGGCGGGGTTCGACGGGTTCGCCCCCGGAGAGCACCACCAGCACCACCGCGATCAGCGCGGCGACCGCCAGCGCCCACGACGCCGACACCTTCGGCATGCGTCCCCCTCGTCCCGGCCGGTGCAGGTGCCGTCCGACGACGGCTTCGCCCCCGGCCCCCGCTCGTCCCGCGGCGGCCCACCGGCTCCGGCATTCTGCGGCACCGCCGCCCGAACCGCCCGGCCCCACGCCGACCCGGCGTTCGGATCCCGTCGCGGACCAGCCGAGCGGCGTCATGGCCGGGGGAGGCGCCAGACGACGAGGATCCCGGTTCCTGCCGGGCTGACCTGTTCCGGTGCTGCCGGAGAACGGCCCACCTCCACGAACCCCAGCGCCTTCGGAATCGCGCCGCTGCGGTGGTTCGCCTCGTCGTGCCAGATCTCCACGTGCCCGGCGCCCAGCCGGAACGCCTCGTCGATCAGCGCCAACGCCGCGCGGCGCGCGATGCCGCGGCCCTCGAAGTCCGGGTGCAGCCAGTAGCCGATCTCCAGGCCGCCCGGCCCGATCCGGTCCATCAGGCTCGCCGAACCGATCACCTGCCGCTCCGGGCCGAGCACCGCGTAGGTGAAGGACGTGCCCGCCGCCCACTCGCGTTCGGCCTTGCCGACGAAGTCGGTGGCCTCCTTCATCCCGTAGCCGGGTGCCGCCCACGCCATCCACGGCCCCAGGTGCTGGAGGGATTCGGTCACGACCCGCAGCGCCGTGCCCGCGTCCTCCAGCCGCCACCGGCGCAGGTCCACTCCGTCGTGGTGCAACTGCTCGCTCGGCTCCATGCGCGGGAGTCTGCTGCACTCCGCACCTCGGCGGTACCGAATTTCAGGACCGCTCCGCGCCCTCGGCCCGTTCCGCCTGGTCGGCCGGTTCCGCCCGGTCGGCCGGTTCCGCCCGGTCGGCCGGTTCCGCCCGGTCGACGAGCTCGACGTGGTCGGCCGGCTCCACCTGGTCGGCGAGCTCCACCTGGTCGACGAGGTGCCGCACCAGCTGCCCGTGCACCGCGCCCGGCAACGCGTGGCCCATGCCCGCGATCTCCGCGCACCGCGCCCCGGGGATCGCGGCGGCCAGCAGCCTGCCGTGCGGCGGCGGGTTGATCGGATCCAGCGGCGCCTGCAGCACCAGCGTCGGGGTGCCGATCCGCGCCAGGTCCGCGCCGCGCTCGACGAGGACCTGCGGCGGGAGCGCGTGCGGATGCGGTTCCCGGATGCGCCAGGTGCCTGCGTGTTCGACCTCCCGCAGCTCGACCCGCCGGAACTCGGCGGCGTCGAACGGCAGCTCCTCCCCCGACAGCAGCCGGTGCCACTCGACGCGCTCGGCCAGCGCCGACTCCAGGTCCGTCGCCGCCGACGGCTCCTCGCCGCGGCGCACGAACCACGGCCGCGGCGTCGGGAACTCGTCCGGACTCGGCTCACCCGCCCGGGCCAGGGCCCAGTTCCGGGCGAAGTCCACGCCCAACGCGTGCGTGCACAGCAGCGTCGCGCTGCGCAGCCGATCAGGGGCCGCGACCGCCAGCAGCTGCACCAACCCACCGCCGAGGCCCATGCCGAGCACGTGCGCCGACGCCACGCCCCAGCCGTCCAGCACCGCCAGCGCATCCGCCGCCAGATCGTCGAAGCCGTACGGGTGCGCGGCGAACTCGCGGTGCGTGGAACGACCCGTGTCGCGGTGGTCGTAGCGCAGCACCCGCAGCCCGGCCTCGACCAGCAGCGCCACCAACCCGTCCGGCCACCCGCGGGAGGAGGTCACGTCCCCCGCCACCAGCAGCAGCGGCGCGGCCGGGTCACCGATCGACTCGCTCCACAACCGCACGTCGCCGGAGCAGATCGTCCGCGCCGTCACCGGAAGTCCGCCGCGTGGTCGCGCGCCCACTCGTCGAACCGGCGCGCCGGGCGGCCCGTCAGCCGCCGCACGGTGGCGGTGGGCACGTCCGGCGATTCGGCCGCGGCCGCCAGGTAGTCCAGCAACATCTCCGCGACCTCCGGCGGGCAACCCCGGCCGAGCAGGGCCTGCCGGGCCTGCTCGGGGGTGAGTTCCTCGAAGCGGACCGGTTCACCGATCGCCTCGGCGATCGCCGTCACCTGCTCCCGCTGGGAGACCGCCGCCGGCCCGGTGATCTCGTAGGCCCGCCCGGCGTGCCCCTCGCCGAGCAGCGCCTCGACCGCGACCGCGGCGACGTCCGCTTCGTGGACCAGCGCTTGAGCGGCCGCGGCGAACGGAAGCCGGACCACACCTTCCGTCCGGGCGTCCGCGGCCCAGTCCAGCACGTTCAGCGCGAACGCCCCGGGCCGCAGGTGGGTCCACTCGGCGACGCCCGACTCCTCCACCGCTCGCTCCACCGGGGCGTGCTGCTGCGCGCTCAAGCTGCCCGCCCCGCTCTCCAGGACCGACGCCGAGGACAGCACCACGATCCGCCGCACGCCCGCCCGCACCGCCAGCTCGGCGAACTCCCGCGCGCAGCTCCGCGGGGCGCTCCAGATCGCCGGCGACCACCTCCGCCCGCGCCGGCAGCTCCGCCCGGCGCGGATCGCGGGTCACCGCGCGCACCGGCACGCCGGACTCCAGCAGCCCGCGCACCACCTCCCGGCCGACCGATCCCGTCGCCCCGGTCACCAGCACCGTCATGACATCCCCCAGCAGATCGCGGACGGCTGCTCCGCCCATCCCGATCCGCGACCGTACGCGCAGGTCACAGCCTTGAGCACGCGTCGCGGGCATTCGAATCATCACGTTGACCGGCGCCGCGGAGACCTATCTGCGGCGCCCGCGGATGGAGCGGCCGAGCGGCCGAGCGCTGGCCGAAAGTACGAGGAGCCGGCGATTTCACGGCCTATCGATCGAGCTCCTCCGGCACTTCGGCCGATCCGCGCCTGCCACCCGCGCGCCTAGGTTCGACGAGGGTCAGGGGTACCGGGGGAACGCGGGTGGTCACCGCCACGGGGCGTCGGGCGGCGGCCACCCGCCTCAGCGAGGAACGGCGGCCGGGCAGCGGTGCTCGGCGAGTGAGGCAGGTTTCGGAATGGACGGCAACAGGGCTTTCGCCCCCGAGTACCAGGGCGCGCTCCGGGACATGTCGGTGAACACCGCGTACGAGGACGTCCTGGCGCAGGCGCGCGACCGGTCCCGGTGGGCGGCCGAGCGGGGCACCGCGCTGGACGTCGCGCAAGCGGAGCTCGCCGTCGCGGAAGCCTGCCGCAGGCTCGGCCACCTGGAAGAGGCCGACGGGGCGTGGAAGGCCGCCTACCGGGCCGCCCGCACCGCCGGGAACGACGGCGTCCGCGGCTGGGCGCTGTGGAGCGGCGGCACGCTGGCCCGCCAGCGCGGCGAGCTGAACCTGGCGCTGCGGCTGCTCGCCTGGGGCCGCGACCTGTCGTGGCAGGCCGGAGACATCACCGCCTACGGCTACGCGTTCGCCGGAGTCGCCGAGACGCTGCGCATCCGAGGGGACTTCGAGCGGGCGCGCGGACTCCACGAGCACGTGCTCGCCGAAGCCCGCCGTCGCGAGGAATCCCGGCACATCGTGTGGGCGCTGGAAGGACTCGCCCAGATCGAGCGCAACACCGGCGACCTCGACTCGGCGGCCCGGCGGTTCGCCGAAGCCGCGCAGGTCGCCGAAGCCTCCGGCGACGACCGCGGCCACGCGTGGGCGCTGCGCGGGCAGGCGGACGTGCTCTCGCTGCGCGGCGAGCACGAGCGGGCGCTGGAGCTGCTCTCCGCCGCTGAGCGCACCTGCCGCCGGATGGACCTCTCCAGCGCCCTCGCCTACAACCGCAAGATGCGCGGCAACGTGCAGTTCCGCGCCGGTCGCCACCAGGAGGCCGCCCGCACCTACCGGGACGCGCACGACAAGTTCCGCGCGCTGCGCGAACCGCGCGGCATCGCGCTGTCCCGGCTGGGACTGCTCAAGAGCCTCGACGCGTTGGGGCGTCCCGCGGAAGCGACGATGGCGGACCTGGTGGCGTTGCGCGACGAGGTCAACGGGAACCAGCTGTGGCAGACCCGCACGATGGTGGAGAACGCGATCGCGGAACGCACCGGCTGAGCGCGGGATGCGGCGGCCCGTCCGACCCTGTCGGGCGGGGCGTTCTGCTTGTCGGGCGGGGCGTTCTGCTCGCGCGGAGGGCCGTTTCGGGCGTCGGGCGGGGCGTCCTGCTCGCGGGGAAAGCGGTTTCGGCGTCGGGCAGGCTGTTCTGCTCGCCGGACGGCCGTTCCGGAGGCGGGGGTCGTGGGCAGCGCCGACCCGCGAACGCGGAGCTGCGGCTTTCCGGCCGGGCCGGGCGGAGCCGGTGCGGACCGCGGCTTGACGTGCGGGCGCCGGTCAGCGCGGGAGCAGCGGTCGGCGTGCGGGCAGCGATCAGCGACGCGAGTGGGACGCGGGCTGGACGGGGAACCCGGCCGGGCGGGCGAAAAAGGGGAGGACGGCGCCACCGGTTCCGGGCTACCGTGGCGCCATGTTCGGGTACCAGCACCTCTGATCCGGCGCACCCGCGCGCCGCTCCCCCGTCCGCGGTGGTGAGCCCCTTCGAAGTGCCGCGCGGAGCCCGCCCGCTCGTGCTCGCGAGCGCCCGCCCAGCTCAGCCCAGCTCGAATCGGAGTGAACCCGTGCCCAGATCCGCGCACATCGCCTTCATGGCCGTCCCCGCGCACGGCCACGTCAACCCCGGCCTCGGCCTCGTCGCCGAACTGGCCGCCCGGGGACATCGCGTCACCTACGCGGTCACCGAGGACTTCGCCCCGCAGGTCGCCGAGGCCGGTGCCGAACCGGTCCGGTACACCTCGACGCTGCCCTCGGCCGCGACCCAGCAGGAGTGGCCGGAGGACCAGGCCGCGGCCGTGCTGCTGTTCGTCGACGAGATGATCTCGGTGCACCCGCAGCTGGGCGCGGCCTACGCCGCGGACCGGCCGGACCTGGTGATCTACGACATCGGGACCCTGCAAGCACCGGTGCTCGCCCACGAGTGGGGCGTCCCGGCGATCTGCCTGTCCCCGACGCACGTCCGGTTCGAGGGGATCGAGGAGGTCTTCGGCTTCGACGACTCCCCCGAGCTGCTGGCGGTGCACGCCAAGGCCGACGCCTTCTTCGCCGAGCACGGGGCGCCGCTGACCTTCGCGACCATGGACCGGGAGTGCAGCGTGGTCACCATCCCGCGCTCCTTCCAGTACTACGCCGAGTCGGTGGCGGCGAACCACACCTTCGTCGGCCCGATGCTGACCGCGCGCCGCACCCAGGGGACGTGGCAGCGGTCCGGTGCTCGTCCGGTGCTGCTGATCTCGATGGGTTCGGCCTTCACCGACCAGCCGCAGCTGTACCGCGACTGCCTGGCGGCGTTCGGCGGGCTCGACTGGCAGGTGGTGCTGAGCATCGGCGAGGTCGTCGACCCGGCGGTGCTCGGCGAGGTACCGCCGAACGTCGAAGTGCACCGGTGGGTGCCGCAGCTCGACGTCCTGTCGCAGGCCGACGCGTTCATCACGCACGCGGGCATGGGCGGGACGATGGAGGCCCTGCACGCGGGAGTGCCGATGATCGCGATCCCGCAGGCCGCGGAGCAGTTCGCGAACGCGGCGCGGATCGCCGAGCTCGGCCTCGGCGTGCACCTGCCGAAGGAAGAGGCCACGCCGCAGGCGCTGCGGGCGGCGCTGCACCGGGTGTCCACCGACCCGGAAGTGCTGGCCCGGTCGGCGGCGATGCGCCGCGAGATCGGCGAAGCGGGCGGCGCCCGGCGCGCCGCGGAGATCGTCGAAGCGCGGCTCGGCGCGGAGTCGGCCTGACGTCCCGGGGGCGCGGGGCCCCCCCCCCCCCCGGGCCCCCCCCCCCGCCGGGGCGCGGGGGGGGGGGGCCCCCCGCCCCCCGGGGGGGGGGGGGGCCCCCGGGGGGGGGGGGGGCCGCCCCCCGGCGGCGGGGGGGGGGGGCGGCCGCCCCCCCCCCGCGGGCGCCCCCCCCCCCCCCCCCCGGGCACCGCTCAGGCGCCGGGGCGCTGGTCGGCGGGCAACGCGCAGGCCGGGGTGGAACCGGGCAGCCGGTGCCGGTTGTCGGCGACCCAGCGGTACCCGAGCCGGGCGATCCCGCGCAGCACCGGCAGCGACAGCACCGCCCCCGGCAGCGACCAGGGGAATCCGCAGTGCCGCAGCAGCGCGGCCACCGCGTCCGCCCCGCCGGAGACGCGGCCGGTCTCGTCCACCCACAGCACCTCGTGCCGGGCGCGCTGCTCGGTGGTGCGCAGCGCGGTCAGGTCCGCTTCCTGCCACGGCACGATCCGCGCGCGCAACGGCAGCTTCTCCGCGAGCCGCACGCTGCGGGTGCAGAAGCCGCAGTCGCCGTCGTAGACCAGCACCGGTGTCGCCATGGCAATGCCTCCCGTCCCCAGGGTCCCCGCCGGCCCCGCCGCCGTCGAGGCCGGTCCCGCGGCGGTGACGGCTCAGTCCAGGTCGTCGTGGCGCATGAGCTGGCGCCCGGCCTCGGTGAGCGACCCGGACAGCGACGGGTACACCGAGAAGGTGTTCGCCAGGTTCTCCACCGTCACCTGGTTCTGCACCGCCAGCGCGATGGGCAGCACCAGTTCGCTGGCGTTCGGCGCGACCACGACGCCACCGATCACCACACCGGTCTGCGGGCGGCAGAACATCTTGATGAAGCCGCGGCGCAGACCTTCCATCTTCGCCCGCGGGTTCGTCGCCAGCGGCAGCGTCACGGTGCGCGCGGGCACCTCGCCGGAGTCGATGGCCTGCGCGCTGATGCCGACGGTGGCGATCTCCGGATGGGTGAACACGTTGCCTGCGACGGTCTTGAGCTTGATCGGGCTGACGCCCTCGCCGAGCGCGTGCCACATGGCGATGCGCCCCTGCATGGCCGCGACGGAGGCGAGCAGCAGCAACCCGGTGCAGTCGCCCGCCGCGTACACGCCGGGGACCTGCGTGCGGGACACCCGGTCCACCTTGACGTAGCCGCCGCGGTCGGTCTCCAGGCCGACCCGCTCCAGCCCGATGTCCTCGGTGTTGGGCACCGAGCCGACGGTCATCAGCGCGTGGCTGGCTTCGACGCGCCTGCCGTCGGCGAGGTGCACGACGACGCCCTTCTCGGTCCGCTCGACCCGCTCGGCCCGCGCGTGCTTGACGACCTCGGTCCCGCGCTCGGCGAAGACCTCCTCCAGCACGCCCGCGGCGTCGGCGTCCTCGTGCGGCAGCACCCGGTCCCGGCTGGAGATCATCGTGACCTTGACGCCCATCTCCGTGTAAGCGGAGGCGAACTCCACCCCGGTGACGCCGGAGCCGATCACGGCCAGGTGCTCGGGCAGCTCGGGCAGGTCGTAGAGCTGGCGCCAGCTGAGGATCCGCTCCCCGTCCGGCACCGCGCCCGGCAGCACCCGCGGGGTGGCGCCGGTGGCGATGAGCACCACGTCACCGACCAGCTCCTCGGTGCCGCCGTCGGCCCGGTCCACGCCGATGCGGTGCTGCGCCATGCCGTGCGCGGGGTTGGTGAACCGGGCCCGCCCCGCGATGATCTTGACGCCTTCGCGGCGCACCCGGGCGCGGATGTCGGCGGACTGCGCCAGCGCGAGGCCCTTGACCCGGCCGTGCACGACGGCGGTGTCCACCTCGACGCCGTCCGGATCGCTGCGGATGCCGAGCTCGCGCACGTCGCGGGCGGCCGACCGCGCGCCCGCGGAGGCGATGAAGGTCTTGGACGGGACGCAGTCGTAGAGCACGCACGCACCACCGAGCCCGTCCGGCTCCACCAGCGTCACGTCGGCGCCGTTCTGCGCTGCGACCAGGGCCGCCTCGTAACCGGCAGGCCCACCTCCCATGATCACGATGCGGGTCACTTCGCGGTCCCTCCGTACTCCGAGCCTCGTGGGCGCCACCACCCTATGTCTCGCCGGCTCGCGGCGATTCGGGCGGTACCCGCCCGTTCGCGGCGTTCGGACCGCGACTCGCCGCCGCGGTGACGCGGTCCACTCCGACATCGGGCCCATCGATCGCTACCCTGTGGGGCGTGCCGCTGTACGCCGCGTACGGGTCCAACATGGATCCGGCCCAGATGACCGAGCGAGCCCCGCACTCCCCGCTGGCGGGAACGGGCTGGCTGATGGACTGGCGGCTGACCTTCGGTGGTGAGGACTACGGCTGGGAAGGTGCGCTGGCGACGATCGTCGAGCACCCCGGCGAGCAGGTCTTCACCGTGCTGTATGACGTCAGCCCCGAGGACGAACGGCAGCTCGACCGCTGGGAGGGCTCCGAGCTGGGGATGCACAAGAAGCTGCGGCTTCGGGTGCAGACCCTGGACGGACCGGTGCTCGCCTGGCTGTACGTGCTGGACGCCTACGAGGGCGGCCTGCCCTCGGCCCGCTACCTCGGCGTGATGGCCGACGCGGCGGAGGCGGCGGGCGCGCCCGAGGACTACGTGGCGAAGCTGCGCACCCGGCCCTGCGGCAACGTCGGACCGTGATCGACTCGGCACCGCCGAGCGGCCCGGACGTCACCTCCCGCGTGTGATAATCACACCGACGGCACACGTCGGTGGTGAGGTGGGTGTGGGCCAGGTCAGCGGGGCGGTGTCCCAGCAGCAGCGGCGCGAGCGCATCCGGCAGACGGTGCTCGCCGACGGCACCGTGCGCATCGAGCGGCTCGTCGAGGAGTACGGCGTCAGCGGGATGACCATCCACCGCGACCTGGACGTCCTCGAACGCCAGGGCTGGTTGCGCAAGGTCCGCGGCGGCGCCACCTCCACCCCGGGTTCGCTGCTGCCCAGGTCGGTCGGCGCCCGCCGGTCCGACGCGGCGGAGGCCAAGTCCCGGATCGCCCGCCACGCGCTGCGCCACCTCTCCCCCGGCCAGGTCGTCGCGCTCGACGACAGCACGACCGGGCTCGCGGTCGCCGAACGGCTCGGCGAGCTGGCCCCGCTGACCGTCGTCACCAACTTCCTCCCGGTGATCAACCGGTTGCGCGAGGAGGACGGCGTGCACGTGATCGGCCTCGGCGGCGACTTCCACCCGGGCTACGACGCGTTCTTCGGCCTGCACGCCGCGGAGATGGCGGGCGCGTTGCGCTCGGACGTGCTGCTGCTGTCCGCGACGGCCGTGGTGGACGGGCACTGCCTGCACCGCTCGCTGGAGTCCGTGCAGGTGAAGCGGGCGCTGATGCGCACCGCCGCCACCCGCGTCCTGCTGGCGGACCGCTCCAAGTTCGAGCGGCGCGCGGTGCACGAGCTGGCGCCGCTGACCGAGTTCGACCTGGTCGTCGTGGACCCGGCGACCCCGCGACCGGTGCTGGACGAGCTGCGCGAGCGCGGCGTCGCGGTGGAGGTCGCCGAAGCCTGACCCGGCTACCGGGCTCGTTGCAGGCGTTCCACCGCGGCGGGCACGTCCGCCAGCGAGAACACCGCGATGTCCGGTTCGCCCAGCTGCTCCGGCGTCGGGTCCGGCGGTGCTTCGCCGCGCACCACCCAGATGGTGCGCATCCCCAAGCGCTGCGCGCCGCGCACGTCGGAGTCGAGCCGGTTGCCGACGTGCACCGCGTTCCGCGGCAGCACGCCGGCCCGGTTCAGCGCGTGCCAGAAGATCTCCGGGTCCGGTTTGGTCGCCCCCACCAGCTCCGAGATCGCCCAGTGATCGATGAACGGGGCCACCCCGTCGCGGCGCAGCGCGTCCACGACCAGCGCCCGCTGGTTGGCCACCACGGCGATCGAGTACCGCTCGGACAGCTGCCGCAGCGCGGGCAGCACGTCCGGGTGCAGGGCGGAGGGCGGGTAGAACCAGTAGCTCTCGGCCCGGTCCGACAACCGTTCCCGGTCGCCGTCGCGGAGGAAGTGCTCGGCCATCGCGGTGCGCAGCGAACCTTCCTGCGACTGCCGCCGCGCGTCGTAGACCCGCTGGAACTCCGCTTCGAGCAGCATCCCGCCGTTCTCCGCGACGAGTTCGCAGGTCGCCCGCAGCAGCGCTTCCCGGTACCAGGAGTCGTCGTAGACGGGCCCACCCACGTCCAGCAGCACCAGCTCCACGGGTTCGCCGAGCGCCGCGCGCGATTCCGCCGTGCCGGTGACCGCGGTCCCGTTCGGCAGGACGGGGGCCGAGCCCCGCACCTGATCCGGGAACCGATCGTCGTTGCGTGACACCTCGTGCCCTCCTCGTCCCGCGGCCCCAGCGGATCCGCGCGGCGGGGCGGCGGACGCGAGTGCTGGATCGGGCCGGAATACCGGGTTCCTCGCTGAACATAACGCATTCGGATGCGGTCATCACAGGCGTTCGTGTGATGTCCCGGTGCTCGGTCACGACGCACCTCCGGCGAGCGCGTTCGCCGGCGCGGCGGCTTCGATGCGGGCGACGACCGGGACCGCGCCGGACGGACCGAGCCGCGCGAGGTCGAGCAGTTCCGCGGCGCGCCGGGTGCCGCGGCGGTCCCGCCTGCGGTGCACCTGCTCGGCCACCACGGCGTGGAACCGCTCGGCGGCCGTGCCCAGCGCGGCCAGCGCCTGCTCCAGGCAGGCGAGCGCGGTGCGCCGTTCTCCGGTGCAGAGCATCTCGACCAGCGCGACTTCGAGCGCGTGCACCCGCAGCCCGTCGAGCTCCAGCACCTCGGACTCGCGGACGCAGGCCTGCTTGATCAGCAGGCCGGGCACCGAGCGGGGCTGGCGGTGGTAGGGCACCGCGACGTGCACGACCTCGTCGTCGAACGCCTCGGTGCAGCCGTGCATGGCGACGGCGGTGGGCCCGCTGAGCACCGCGTGCGGACCGGCGCGCAGCAGCGCGGCCTCGGCCCGCGCGAGCGGGTCCCGGGCGCGACGGGCGGGCAGCAGCACGCCGCCCCACGGTTCGACCCAGCGCCCGGCGTCCAGTTCGGCGCGCACCCGGTCGGCGCCGAACACCTCCTCGGCGGTGGAGCGGGCGAGCGCGCCGTGCAGCGGGGCGCCGGGTCGTCGCCCGCGCCCCGGCTCGAACCGGCCCCGCCGTCGGGCAGGCGGACCGGGCGCGGCCCGCGCGGCAGGCCGATCGGGCGCGCGGGAGGCGGCCGCGGGCGGGACGGGAAC
>NZ_JAIUKC010000185.1:0-19722 GCF_020177435.1 Saccharopolyspora sp. 7B
GCGGGGGCCCCGCTCCGGGGGGCCGGACGTCGCGGGACCCGGTTCCGCCGGTCCGGGTTCGAACGAGCCCGGCTTCGGCGAGTCCCGCTTCGGCGGCGGTCCGGGTTTCGGCCGTCCGAGTTTCGGCGGTCCGGGCTTCGGCGCTCCGGGCGTCGGCGGCCCGGGTTTCGGCGGTCCGGGCTTCGGCGGCGCGGGCCGCGGTGGGGTCGGTTCCACGGCGACCACCCGGTTCGCGGGGAACCGCGGGCGCGGCCGGACCGAGGCCGGCGCCGCAGCCCCGGCCGCCGGCCGAGGCGGCGCCACGCCGGCCCGCACCGTCCAGGTCGGGCGGCCCACCGGCGCGGGCCGGTCCGCCGACCGCAGGTCCGTCACCCGCCGCCCCGGAGCCACCGCCCGCACCGGGCTCCCCGGACGCGCGGCCGGTCCCGCAGCGGGGACCCGCCGCCGTCCGGCGGAAGCCACCGGAGCACCGCGGGAGCGCACCCGCAGCCGGTCGACGGTGACCGCGCCCGGCCCCGCGCCGCCGTGCTCGCCCCGGCCCCCGCGCAACGGGAGCACCAGTGCCAGTACCCCGGCCAGCAGGACCGATCCGGCCACCACGGCCCCGAGTTGCTCGGCGCTCATCCCTGCTCCCTCGCATCGCGCAGCGCCTTCGCCCTGGCCAGGCAGTCCGCGCAGGACTCCGCGAACCAGTCGCAGTCGCTGGGCTCGTTGATGGTGAACCGCAACCCGCACAGCGCATCCCGCACCTGCCCGGGGTACGGCCGCTGCTCGGCGGACAACGCGTGCCGCTCGCCCTTCGCCGGGCGCCAGTACGCGACCGGACCGGCCAACCTGATGAACACCGCGAACCTCCTCGTCCTCCGCTGCGGACACCGCTTTCGCGGCGCGCGTCCGCCGCCGAATTCCGGGACGTTCCGGGCCGCCGCACCGTTCTCTCGCCGCACGGCTCTCACCGCCGACTCCCGCGGCACGACTCCCGCGGCACGTCCGGCGCGCAGCCAGAACCGGCCTACCTGAACGATAAAGAGAGTGCATTCCCGGAGGAACTACCCATTCGGATGATCTTGATTGCGCACAGGTCCGCGCACTGGAACAACTGGACTCGATCCCCCGTTTCGATCGAAAGGCCACCGATGAGCATCACCGGCCCTCCCGTGGCCCGCCTCCAGCTGGGCAGGCTGCTGCGGGACATGCGCGAGAGCTGCGGAAAGACCCAGGAACAGGCGGCGAACGCGCTGGAATGCACGAAACCGAAAATCAGCAAGATCGAGACGGGCAAGGCCACCATCGGACCGGGAGATGTGCGGCTGCTCATCGACTGCTACGGGGTGCCGGGAGACCGCGCGGAAACCGTTCTGCAACTCGCCCGCCAAGCCCGGAAGCGGAATCATATTCGCGTTCCGGACTGGGCACAGCGATTCGTCGCGATGGAAAGCATCGCCGCCACGCTCTTCGCGTACGAGTCCGAACTCGTTCCCGCGCTGTTCCGCACCCCCGAGTACGCCAAGGCGGTCGCGCTCGCGCTCGACCCGCGGCGCGACGCGGACGAGCTCGAACGGCTCGTCACCGTCAACGCCGACCGGCAGGCGGTGCTCGCCGGGGACGAGCCGCCCGCGGTGGCCGTGGTGCTCAACGAGACGGTGCTGCGCCGCCAGGTCGGCGGCTGCGCCGTGATGCACAAGCAGCTCGCGCACCTGCGCGACCTCACCGAGCGGCCGAACATCACCGTGCAGGTGCTGCCGTTCGGCGCCGGCGCGCACGCGGCGATGGGCACCTCGTTCCAGCTGCTGCACTACGAGCAGCCCGCACCGGGGCGGCTCGTCTACATCGAGCACCTCAGCAACGCCGACTACCTCGACGGACCGGCGCAGACCGAGTGGTACGACACCGCGTTCGCCCGGCTCCGGGCGGCGGCGCTGAGCCCCGGCGACACCGCCACCCTGCTCGACGAAGTCCGCTGACCCGGCGGTCCGGCGACGACGGCGACCGGAGCCGTCCGCGACGCGTGCGCAAGAATGATCCCGCGGCGACGGGGAAGATCTTTCTTGAGGACGGTGTCGTGGAGCCCAGCAGCCCGATCCGTGCACCAGGGGAAGCGCGACGCCCCCTCGACGAGCTGACCGCTCCCGCGGCCCGCCGCGCCAGGTGGATCGCGCACGTGGTGGCGCTGCTACTCGGCGTCGCCGGGCTGTGCTGCGCGCTGGCCCTGCCGTTCGCCCCGGTGTGGGCCGACCGCACCGAGGTGAGCTGGCCCGCCGCCGACGAACCCGCGGTGTCCACCACCGCGCTGTTCGCCCCGTACCGCCCCGCCGAGTTCACCGCGACCGTCCCGTGCCGCGCGCTGCGGGCCGCGCTGGACCGGCCGGAGCCGGTGCTGCTGCTGGCCACCACCCCGCCCGGCAGCGAGCGCGACGGGCTGGTGCTGCGCACCGAGGACGGCGCCCCGGACCTGGTGCTCGGCGAACGCGCCGTCCCGCTGCCGCCGCTGCCCGCGGACTGCGACCTCACCGTGCGCGCCGACGCGCAGCGGACCGAGGTCGTGGTCGGCGGGCTGCCCGCGATCGTGCTGCCGGACGTGCCCGCGCCGGAGATCTTCGCGTTCCGCACCGGCCTCGCTCCTGAGCAGGCGGCCGAGCTGTCGGTCACCGCCCGCGCCCACACCTGGTTCGAGACCGCGCCGAGCTCGCTGAAGCTGTCGCTGATCGGGGCGGCGCTCCTGCTGGCCGCGTCCTCGCTGCTGCTGCTCGTCGCGCATACCCCGCCGACCTGGGCCGCGATCCGGCGAGCAGTGCTCGATCGCATCCGCTTCAACACGGCGGCATTACTACTCGTTGATGCCGCGGTGGCGGCGGTGCTGGCGTGCTGGCTGGTCATCGGGCCGATCAGCGATGACGACGGCTTCGCGATGCTGACCATCCGCAACCACGCGGCGACCGGGGACATCGGCAACTTCTACCGCTGGTTCAACGCTTCCGAGGCACCGTTCACGCTGGTGCAGCACCTGATGCGCTGGGTGTCCGAGCACAGCCTCGCGCCCGCGTGGCTGCGGGTGCCGAGCGTCGTCGCCGGGATGCTCACCTGGCTGGTGCTGGCGCACGGCATCGTCGCCCCGCTGTGCCGCGGCGTCCGGCGGGTGCCGGTGCACCTGCTGAGCGCGGTGTTCTTCCTCGCCTGCTGGTTGCCGTTCGACCTCGGCATCCGGCCGGAGGCGTTCGTGGCGCTCGGCACCGCCGCCGTCGTCGCGCTGCTGCTGCGGGCCACCGCGCCGACGGCGCGGGCCCCGTTCGGCCCGCTCGGCGCGGCGGCGCTGCTGACCGGGCTGACCGTCGCCGTCACGCCCACCGGGGTGGCGGCGCTGCTGATCGTGCTGGCGTTCGCACCGCGGATCCGGCGGGTGCTGGTCGTGCAGGGGGCGCTGCCGCGCTGGATCACCGTGCCGACGCGGACCGCGCTGCTGTGCTGCCTCGGCTCGGTCGGGGTGGTGGCGATGTTCGCCGACTCCACCTGGACCGGGTTCCGCCGGGCCACCGAGATCCACGAGGAGTTCGGGCCGAGCCTCGGCTGGTACCAGGAGATCGACCGGTACGCGGAGCTGCTGGGCACCACCACCTGGGGGACGGCGAGCAAGCGGTTGGCGGTGCTGCTGGCGATCGCGGCCGTGCTGCTGGCGTCCGCGGCGGTGCTGCGGCGGCTGCACCGGGCGGTGCGGATGCCGGAGCTGCCGCTGCTGGTCGGCGCGGTGGTGGCGGTGTTCGCGACGCTGTGGCTGACGCCGTCGAAGTGGACGCACCACTTCGGCGCGCTCGCCGGGGTGGCGCCCGCGCTGCTGGCCGCGACCGTGGTGCTGCTGGCCAGGGTGGGGGCGTTGCCGGGCGCGAAGCGCGAATCCCGGCAGCTCGGCGTCGCGGGCGCGGTCGGTGGCGCGGTGCTGGCGGCGCTGGCGTTCACCGGGCCCAACTCGTGGTGGCAGTACTCGGACTTCGGGGTGGCGTGGTCGGACACCGCGGTGCGGCCGCTGGGGCTGCCGTTGGACGGTCCGCTGCCGTGGCTGCTGCTGGCCGCGGTGATCGGTCTGCTCGGGTTCGGGCTGGTGCGGATGCGGGCGCTCGCCGGGGCGTGGACGCTGCCCGCCTCGGCGCTGTTCACCCTGTCGGCGCTGGTGATGGTGGTGGTGCTGCTCGGGTCGTTCGCGCAGGCACCGGCGCAGGCGGGCGCGTTCTCGGTGGGCCGCTCCAGCTGGGACAGCGTGCGGGCCCGCAGCTGCGGCATCGAGAACGAGGTGGAGACGCTGCCGCTGGCCGAGGACGGCGCGCTGCGGCTCGTCGACGGCCCGCTCGACGACACCGGCGCCGAGGCGGAGACCGGCACCGCTGCGACCGCCGACGACGAGGACGGCGAGCCCCCGGCCACCGCCTTCGCCGCGAACCGCGAACGCCCCGGCCGCCCGCCGCAGGAACCGCTGCTGCGCCGCGAACCCGGCGAGCTCGCGCTGCGCCCCACCGGCGCCGAAGCCGAACCCACCGACGCGAGCCCGCTGATGTGGGACAGCCTCCGCGACGGCCCCGCCACCACCGGCGAGGTCACCACCGGCTGGTTCGAGCTGCCCGCGCTGCGCCCCGGGCAGGAGCTGTCGGTGTGGGTCGCCGGCCGCCCCGAGCAGGGCAACGAGCTGGCGCTCCAGTTCGGCGGCCGCACCGGGGACGAGGTGCGCGAGCTCGGTTCCCGCGCGCTGCGCGACACCCCGCCCCGGCAGCTGCCCTACGAGGACCCGCGGAAGGGCCGGCCCGTCGACTGGCGGGACTTCGGCTCCTGGCGGCTGATCACCGTCACCGCCGCCGACCTGCCCGCGCGCGCCGACCGGGTCCGGCTGCACGCCGTGGACACCACCACCGACGAGCAGGGCTGGCTCGCGTTCAGCGGTCCCGCGGTGCGCGACGTGGTGCCGCTGCGCGACGTGCTCGACGGCGGGATCCCGGCGCTGGTCGACTGGCCGATCAGCTTCCTGTTCCCCTGCTACTTCGACTACCCGCGCGTCTCGCACGGCACCGCGGACAGCCCCGGCCTGCTCATCACCCCGCCCGCCGGGGAGGGCTCGATGGCGTTCGACCCGTCCTACGGCGGGGTGTTCACCGGTGTGCTCGGCCAATCCCGGCGGCTGGAGACGCCGAGCAGGCTGCGCGGCGACCCCGGGTTCGCCTGGGGGCACGTGCTGTCGGTGCGCTACGACCTGGACCGCGACGCCTACGACCAGCGCACCCGCCGGGTGTTGCAGGGCGGCGCGGACGGCGACGGCGCCTACCCCTTCGAAGAAGGCGATCTGCACCCGTGACCGCGAACATCACCGGACCGGTGGATAACGATCACGCGATGCCGGTGCCCAGCGGTGGTCCGATGCGGAAAACTCGGGTGCGCCGGGCACCCCGAGCCGTTCCCCGCCCGGACGAACCGCGCCGGATCGCCCGACCGACGGGCAACCGATCCGCCGAGCGCGGCGTCCACGCGACGCGAGGACGGTGACGAGGGGGAGTCAGGTGGCCGAGACGATCAGCCGAGCAGTGCCGGTGCCCTCGCCAGACCGGCGGACCGAGGAGGCGGCCACGGGTTCGCTCATCTCCTACGTGCTGCCGGTGTACGACGAGCAGGACGGCCTGCGCCGGTTCCACCGGGAACTGCTCGCCGCCACCGCGACCCGGCCCGACCTGGAGTACGAGTTCATCTACGTCAACGACGGTTCCCGGGACGGTTCGCTGCAGGTGCTGCGGGAGCTCGCCGAGGCCGACCCGCGGGTGCGGGTGCTGGACTTCGCCCGCAACTTCGGCCACCAGATCGCCATCACCGCCGGGCTGGACCACGCCGAGGGCGACGCGGTGGTCGTGATGGACACCGACCTGCAGGACCCGCCCGCGGTGAGCATCGAGATGATCGACGCGTGGCGCGGCGGCGCCGAGATCGTGTCCGCGCGGCGGCGGACCCGGCGCGACACCCGGTTCAAGCGGCTCACCGCGCACTCGTACTACCGGCTGCTGCACAACCTGGCCGAAGTGGACATCCCGGTGGACACCGGCGACTTCCGGCTGCTGGACCGGCGCGCCGCCGAGGAGCTGCGCGGGTTCCGGGAGCGCAGCCGGTTCATCCGCGGCATGGTCGCCTCGATGGGGTTCCAGCAGACCGAGGTGCTGTTCGACCGGAACGAGCGGGCCGCGGGCGAGACGAAGTACCCGCTGCGCAAGATGGTGCGGCTCGCCGCCGACGGCGTCACCGGGTTCTCCACCGCACCGCTGAAGCTGATCACCCGCATCGGGTTCCTGAGCCTCGGGCTGGCCGCGCTGGGCATCCTCTACGCGGTGGCGCTGCGGCTGTTCTTCCCGCAGATCACCGTCTCCGGCTGGACGATGATCATGGTGGTGATGCTGTTCCTCGGCGGGGTGCAGATGCTCTCGCTCGGCGTGATCGGCAGCTACATCGGACGGATCTACGACGAGGTGCGCCAGCGCCCGCTCTACATCGTGCGCAAGGTGATCCGGCATGACGGGGGTTGAGCAGCGCCGGCTGCCGAGGCCGAGCCGCGCCCTGGTGCTGTACGGGATCATCGGCGTCAGCGGCGTCACCCTCGACTACCTGGTGTTCCTGCTGCTGTTCAACACCTGCGGGCTGCACGAGCAGCTCGCGAACGCGATCAGCACCAGCGTCGGCATCGCGAACAACTTCGCGCTCAACGCCCGGCTGAACTTCCGCACCCGGGACCGGCTGCTGGTCCGCTTCGCCCGGTTCTACAGCGTCGGCCTGGCGGGCATGGCGGTGACGTTCCTGCTGCTGCACCTGGGTTCCGGGCTGCTCGGGGTGACACCGAACCTGGTGAAGGCGGCCGCGATCCCGCTGGTCGTGCTGCTGCAATACCTGATCAACAAGAGATGGAGTTTCGGATGAAGCTGGGTGTCGTGGGCGCCGGGGCCACCGGTCTGACCGCCGCGTTCGACGCGGTGAAGGCCGGCCACGACGTCACCGTGCTGGAGGCCTCCGCCGAGCTCGGCGGGCTCGCGGCCTCCATCGAGGTCGGCGGCACCCCGCTGGAGCGCTTCTACCACCACAGCTTCAAGACCGACCGGGCGATGATCGACCTGATCACCGAGCTCGGCCTGGCCGACGACCTGCGGTTCCACTCCCCCAGCACCGGCGTGTACCTGGACGGCGAGCTGCACCCGTTCGGCACCCCGCTGGAGATGCTGCGGTTCCCGAAGTTCTCGCTGCTCGACCGGCTGCGGTTCGGCGCCAGCTCCGCCGCGCTCAAAGCGGTCCGCGACGGCTCCCGGTTCGGGTCGGTGCGCGCCCTCGACTGGATGCGCCGCTGGGCTGGGCCGCGGGTCACCGGGACCATCTGGGAACCGCTGCTGACCGGCAAGTTCGGCGACCGCGCCGAGCAGGTGTCGATGGCGTGGCTGTGGGCGCGGATCCACTACCGCACCTTCGAGCTCGGCTACGTGCACGGCGGGTTCCAGAAGGTGTACCGGGCGCTGCTGGACGCGGTGACCGAACGCGGCGGCCGCGTCGAGTTCGACAAGCCCGTGGTCTCCGTCCGCCAGCCGAACTCGGTGGAGGTGAAGACCGCCGACGGCACCGCCTACGAGTTCGACCGGCTCGTCGTCACCGTCCCGCAACCGGTGTTCGCGAAGGCCGCCGAGATCGAGTCCGACGACGTGCTGTGGCGCAACCAGTACCTGGGCGCCACCTGCTTCGTGCTGGAGTGCGACCGCAGCGTCATCCCGTACTACTGGCTCAACATCAACGACACCGATTTCCCGTTCCTCGCCGTCGTCGAGCACACCAACATGGTCGACCGCGCCGAGTACGGCGGGCGGCACGTCGTCTACGTCGGCAACTACGTGCCGCGGGACGACTGGCGGTTCACCACCGAACCCTCGGAGCTGCTGGCGCGCTACGTCCCGTGGCTGCGGAAGCTGAACCCGGAGTTCGACGAGTCGTGGATCCAGGACTGGCACTTCTCCAAGGCCGGGTTCGCGCAACCGGTCGTCACGCCCGAGTACCGGGACCTGATCCCGCCGCACGCCACCTCGATGCCGGGGGTCGTGCTGGCCACCATGTCGCAGATCTACCCGCAGGACCGCGGCCAGAGCTACGCGGTGCGGATGGCCCACGACGTCATCCGCGACCTCGGCCTGGACCGGCCCTAGAACGGCGGAACGCCCCCGGCGGGCACCGGGGGCGTTCCGAGATCGGGTTCGATCAGAGGTAGTACGCGAGGAACAGGCAGCCCGCGAGCACGGCTCCGAGGACCAGCAGCACCTTGTCCTTCAGCGCCACCTCCTCCGGCTCGCCCGCGACGCCCTTGTCCACGTCCACCGCGTACCGCAGGATCGCGATCACCATCGGGATGATCGAGATGATGCCCCAGCGGGACTGCTCGATCTCGCGGATGTCGTACGCCCACAGGCAGTACGTCATGATCGTGATCGCGGCCGCGATGGCCCACACGAACCGCAGGTACGACGGCGAGTACGCCTTCAGCGACTTGCGGATCTTCGCGCCGGTCTCGGCCGCCAGCTTCACCTCGGCGTAGCGCTTGCCCGCCACCATGAACAGCGAGCCGAACGCCACCACGATGTAGAACCACTGGGTGATCTCCAGCCCGGCCGCGGCGCCACCGGCGACCGCGCGCAGCAGGAACCCGGAGGCCACGATGCACAGGTCGATCACCGGCTGGTGCTTCAGGCCGAAGCAGTAGCCCAGCTGCACCGCGATGTACACGGCCATCACCGTGAACAGCCCGAAGCTCACCACGCCGGAGATGGCCAGCGAGCCGCCGAGCAGCAGCACCGCCACCACCCAGGCGATCGGCACCGGGATGAGGCCCGCCGCGATCGGCCGGTTCCGCTTGGTCGGGTGCTGGCGGTCCGACTCGACGTCGATGGCGTCGTTGATGAAGTAGATGCCCGATGCGGCCATCGAGAACACCACGAACGCCAGGGCGGCGTCGAGCACGACGTCGGTGTTGAGCAGCGCGCCCGCGGTGAACGGGGCGGCCAGCACCAGGACGTTCTTGACCCACTGCTTCGGGCGCAGCTCCTTGATCAGGCCGCTGATCAGGCCCGCCGGAGTACCCGCCTTCGCGGTCACCTTCGCGTGGTAGGCGTCGGAGGACTTGTCCTTCTCGTCCCCGGCCTTCGCCTCGGACTCCTCCAGCGCGGCGGCGCTGCCGCCCGCCTCGGAGCCGATGGACCCCTCGGCGTCGGCCTCGACCTCGCGCACCTGCTCGGCGTCCGTCTCGACGGGAGCCTTCGCGCCGTTCCCGGCGGAGTTCTCCGTCCCGCCGTCCACCTCGGTCTTCGCCGCGGCCTCGTCGATCCCGCCTTCGGGTTCGCTGACGGTCGCGCCGGTCTCGTTCTTGTCAGCCACGGTTCCTCCGCCGTCTCGTGAACCGCCGGACGCCCAGCGCCACGGCACCGCCGAGCGCTGAACCGGCGAGAACGTCGCTCGGGTAATGAACCCCCAGGACCATCCGGCTGACCATCATCGGCGGCACCAGCGCCGGGGTCAGCCGCTTGCCCAGCAGACCGCCGTAGAGCACGGCGGCCGTCGTCGTCGATGTCGCGTGCGAGGACGGGAAGCTGAGCTTGCTCGGCGTTCCGACCAGCACCTTCACCTGCGGGTCACCGGGCCGGCTGCGCCGCACGACCCGCTTCACCCCGATGGACGCCCCGTGCGCGAAGGCGACGCCGGCCGCGGCCGCGACCCACTCGCCGCGCCGCTTGCGGTCCACCAGCGCACCCACGGCGCCGATCGCCAGCCAGCCTGCCGCGTGCTCGCCGAACAGCGACATCGCGCGGGCCGCCTTGACCACCGGCGGCTTGGCCAGCGCGCCCTGCACCTTGCGCAGGACGAGCGTCTCGGTGGTGACTTCCGGCATCGGTTCCTCGGTGCCGGGGATGAACTCCCGCTCCGCGGCGCTGGACGCGCCGGGAGTCGTCGTAGTCGGTTCAGCAGCCACTTCGTCTCCGGGGTCGGGGCACACAGGTCACGGGGTCGATCACTTCTCGTCGAAGACCTGTTTCCAGGACTCCGGGCTGGTCAGCTCGGGCAGCGCCGCGCGGTAGACCTCGCGCAGCCGCGGCCACTCGCGGGCCAGCTTGCGGTAGTTCGCCAGGGCGCGGAGCCCGAGCCTGCGGAACTCCTCCGGGTCGCGGCGCCGGAACGACACCCCGCTGCCGTCGGCGTTGGACACGGTCGCGCTGTCCAGCGCGCCGAGCAGGAACCAGCGGGCGCTGTCGGCCGGGATGTTCAGCTGCGGCCGCTCGCCCGCCGCCTGGTCGGGTTCCTTGAGGTTGTGCAGCAGCGCCTTCGACGCCCGCGCCGCGATGACCGCCGGGTTCACCGGCGGCTTCAGCAGGCCCTCCGCCATGATCGGGTCCGCCGAGGGCGGCGGGAACTCGCGCGCCGAGGGCAGCGTCTTCGCGTCGTCGTAGTCCTTGCGCAGCTCCAGCACGTCCGGGCGGGCCGTGCGCAGCGAGTCGAACAGCTCGCCCGGTCCGGCCAGGAAGTCCTCGATGGCCTTCTGCTGCACCGCCACCGTGGAGTACTCCATCGACAGCAGGTGCCGCAGGGTCAGCTTCAGGCCCTGCTTGACCAGGACCTGCCGCACCTCTTCCGGGCTGTGCAGCGCGGCCATCACCAGCCGGTTGCGGGTGTGGAAGTAGGCGGTCCAGTCCGTGGCGTCGTTCTTGTCCGTCCACGGCATGTGCCACACCGCCGCGCCCGGCAGCGTCACCGTCGGGTAGCCGTGCGCGCCGGCGCGCAACGAGTACTCCGAGTCGTCGAACTTGATGAACAGCGGCAGCGGCAGCCCGGAGTTCTCGATGACCTCACGCGGGAACAGGCACATCCACCAGCCGTTGTAGTTCGCGTCGATCCGCTTGTGCAGCTTCTTGCTCTTGCGCAGCGGGGTCTTCGCGAAGTCGTAGTCGGTGACCGCGCCCGGCGCGGGGCGCCAGATGCCGACGCCGACGTCGACGACCTCGCCCATGCTGTGCAGCCGCGAGCGGGCCTGCAGGTTCAGCATGTGGCCGCCGACGATCACCGGGTGGGAGGCGGCGCGGGCGAACGCGTTGGCGCGCAGCACGCCGTCCGGCTCCAGCGCGATGTCGTCGTCCATGAGCAGGACCTGCTCGGCGTCCGAGTTGTGCACGCCCTCGTACATGACGCGGGTGAAGCCGCCGGAGCCGCCGATGTTGGCCTGCTCGATCACCTGCAGCTTGTCGCCGAGCCGCTCGGCCGCCAGCTCGAAGCCCTCGGTGTCGCGGATCTTCTGACCGCCCTGGTCGGCGACGACGACCTTCTCCACCACGGCCATGACCTCGGGGTCCTCGCCCAGGGTCTGCAGCGCCACGACGCAGTCGGCCGGGCGGATCGTGGTGGTGCCCACGACGACCCGCTGCCGCGGCAGCTCGACGTCGGTGGTCCAGGCCGCCTCGTCGACCTCCAGCGCGCTGTCGTTGGTGAACAGGTCGAACCAGATCCAGCCGCCGTCCTCGAACGGCTTCAGCGAGACCCGGAACTCCAGCCACGTCCAGGACTTCGGGCTGGCGACCGGCGCACCTTCCAGGTGCACGCTGTCGCCGTTGGCCTTCGAGCGGTAGACGTCGAGCCGACCGGCCCCCTTGACCTTCAGCCGCAGCACCACCTCGTCGACCTTCGTCCACCGCTTCCAGTAGCTGGCGGGGAAGGCGTTGAAGTAGGACGCCAGCGAGATCTTGGAGTGCGCGGGCACCTTGATCGAGCGCCGGGACACCACCGTGGTGGTGCCGGTCTGCGGCTCGTCGATGTAGAGCGCGCGCACGTCCAGCGGGTCCTCACCACGCGGGAAGACCACGCGTTGCAGCACCTGCTCGGGAGCCACCTTGCGGCTCTTCGAGCGGGTGGCGGCCGCCTCACCGGTCTTGCTCTCGGCCGCGGTCGCGGTCCCGGCGCGCTTGGTGGCGGCCGCGGACTCGTCGGGGGTCCGGTCGGTCACGTCAATCCTCCAGCGAGCCGTCCAGGAGGCGGCCCTCGGTGAAATAGGGGGTGAGCTTGTTGTCGAACATGCTCAACGCCGAGCCGATCGCCATGTGCATATCGAGGTACTTGTAGGTGCCCAGCCGGCCGCCGAAGAGCACCTTGCGCTCCTTGGCCTCGGCCTTCGCCTTCTCGCGGTACGCCTCGAGCTTCGCCCGGTCGTCGCCGGTGTTGATCGGGTAGTACGGCTCGTCGCCGTGCTCGGCGAACCGCGAGTACTCCCGGACGATCACCGTCTTGTCCTTCGGGTGCCGGTCCTCCCGCTCGGGGTGGAAGTGCCGGAACTCGTGGATCCGGGTGTAGGGCACGTCCTCGTCCGCGTAGTTCATCACCGGCGTGCCCTGGTAGTCGCCGGTCGGCACGACCTCGGACTCGAAGTCGAGGGTGCGCCAGCCCAGCTCGCCCTCCGAGTAGTCGAAGTAGCGGTCCAGCGGGCCGGTGTACACCACGGGCACGTCGGCCGGGAGCTCGGCGCGGACGTCGAAGTAGTCCGTGCTGAGCTGGACCTCGATGTTCGGGTGCTCCGCCATCTTCTCCAGCCAGGCGGTGTAGCCGTCGACCGGAAGACCCTCGTAGGTGTCGTTGAAGTAGCGGTTGTTGAAGTTGTAGCGGACCGGCAGCCGGGTGATGTTCGCGGCGGGCAGCTGCTTCGGGTCGGTCTGCCACTGCTTGGCCGTGTAGCCGCGCACGAACGCGTCGTACAGCGGACGGCCGATCAGGGAGATCGCCTTCTCCTCCAGGTTCTGGGCGTCGGCGGTCTTGATCTCCGCCGCCTGCTCCGCGACCAGCGCCTTGGCCTCGTCCGGGGAGAACGCGCGACCGAAGAACTGGCACAGCAGGCCCAAGTTCATCGGGAACGAGTAAATCTGTCCCTCATGCCGGGTGAACACCCGGTGCTGGTAATCGGTGAAATCCGTGAACCGGTTCACGTACTCCCACACCCGCTTGTTCGAGGTGTGGAACAGGTGCGCGCCATAGCGGTGCACCTCGATACCGGTTTCCGGTTCCGGTTCCGAATAGGCGTTTCCGCCGATGTGGTCACGTCGGTCCAGCACCAGCACCCGCTTGTCCAGCTGGGTGGCGGCGCGCTCTGCGATCGTCAGTCCGAAGAATCCGGAGCCAACAACGATCAGGTCATAGCCTGCGAAGCTCACAGCCGTCGAGGGTAGCGGCCAGCCGACGGGGCCCGGGAACCGCGTTGAGGTTCCCGTCCCGATTCAACTACATCACGTGTTTTCGCTGGCCATCCGGGTGGCGCTGAGTCCGATCAAGACCGATCGTGCAGCACGAACAGTGACACTTCGCGACTCTCCGGAGTCGTCGCGACGATCGGTGTCGCTCAGCGCGGTGACGGGACCGGCGAGTCGGATTCGGTAGCATCGCCGCGGCCCGCTCCCGGACCTGGAAGGTGATCTGCAGCGTGACCAAGGTCCGAGACGGCCGGTACCTGCTGGTGGCGGCGATCGTCCTGGAAGCGCTGGCGATCTGGTTCGTGCACTGGATCGACACCCGCGGCTACATGGACACCGAGATTTACCGGCTCGGTGCCCGAGCGTGGCTGAACGGTTACGAGATCTACGGCGACCTGACTCCGGAATCCCCGGACAGCACCACCCTGCCGTTCATCTACCCGCCGTTCGCGGCGATCGTCTTCACCCCGCTGTGGTGGTTGTCCGGCGATGCCGCCGTCGTCGTGGTCTCGGTGCTCTCGCACCTGTCGATCCTGGTGACCGCGTATTCGTTCGCGCGCTCTTCGCCCTACCTCGCGCCGAACGCCGGGTCGGTGGCGGTGGCCACCGCGGTCGCCCTGCCGGTCATGACGATCATCGAGCCGACGCGGGACACGGTGAACTACGGGCAGGTCAACCTGCTGCTGATGGGCCTGGTCGCCGCCGACTGCCTGCTGCCGCGCACCCGGTGGCCGCGCGGGCTGCTGGTCGGGATCGCCGCCGCCATCAAGCTCACCCCGCTCGGCTTCCTGCTGCTGTTCCTGCTGCGCAAGGACTTCCGGGCCATGTCGGTCGCGGCCGTCACGTTCGCCGGGACGGTGTTGCTGGGGCTGCTGGCGGCGCCGGACGACTCGGCGGACTGGTGGCTGGACAAGATGTTCTCCACCGGCGAGGACATCGGCGCGGTGTACGCCGGGAACCAGACGCTGCGCAGCCTGCTCGCCAAGCAGGACATCACCGGGACGGCGCTGGACTCGCTGTGGATCGCCGGGTCGCTCGTGCTGCTGGTGCTCGCCGTGCTGGGGATGCGGTACGCGCTGCGCACCCGGAACGTGCCGCTGGCGCTGGTGGTCAACGCGGTGCTGGTGCTGCTGATCTCGCCGATCTCCTGGTCGCACCACTGGGTGTGGGCCGGGCCGGCGCTGGTGCTCGTGTTCGCGATGGCCTGGCGGCACCGCTGGTACGGGATCGCGATGTACGCGGGGCTGTGCGCGCTGGCGGTGCTGGTCGCGCCGCACTGGTACCTGCCCAACACCGGGGACCGGGAACTGCGGTGGACGTTCTCGCAGCAGGTCGTGGGCGGTTCCTACGCGCTGCTGGGCATCGGCTTCCTCATCGCCTGCGCGGCCGCGCACCTGCTGCACCGGCAGCGGACCGCGGCGGAACCGGCCGCCGAACGGGTCGGCAGCGGGGTCTAGCCAGGACGCCGTGTCCGCCTCCCCAGCCCGAACACGGCGCTCCGAACGTTCATCAGATCTTCACGCCGCCCGCGGCGGCGCCCGGTCAGCGGGTCACGGCCACCAGCGCTCCAGCACCTGCGCGACCCCGTCCTGCCCGTTGCACCCGGTGACCTCGTCGGCGATCTCCAGCACCCCCGGGTGCGCGTTGCGCATCGCCACGCCGTGGCCCACCCAGTCCAGCATCGGGATGTCGTTGGGCATGTCGCCGAAGCCGATCACCTCGTCCGGCGGGACGCCGAGCTTCTCGGCCACCGCCGCGAGGCCGCTGCCCTTGTCCACCCCCGGCGCGGACAGCTCGACCGGGCCGCCGCCCATCGAGCAGGTCAGGCACAACCGGGGCCCCAGCACCTCCTCGACGGCGGGCACCAGGTCGGTGCTGCGGTCCTCGTGCAGCACCATCAGCTTCACCGCGGGCCGGTCGAACAGCTCCGAGCGCTCCACCACCCGGATGTCCCGGTTCGGCCAGACCCGGTGGAACCCGGCCTCGGCGAGGAACTGCTCGGCCACGTCGTCCCGGGCCCGGCCGGTGGAGCGCTCCACCGCGAACGTGCAGCCGGGCAGCGCCTCGCGCAGCTCGCGGGCCGCGTCGCGCAGCTGCTCCGGTTCCATCTCGGTGCGGTGCAGCACCCGGTCGGATTCGGCGTCGTAGAGCACCGCGCCGTTCGAGCACACCGCGATCCCGGCCACGCCGAGACCATCCACTATCTGCGGCACCCATCGTGGTGGCCTTCCGGTGACCAGCACGAACGGGGTGTCGTCCACGACGGCGCGCACGGTGCGCGCCGTCCGCTCGCTGACCTGGACCGACGGGTCCAGCAGCGTTCCGTCCACATCGGATGCGACTAGCGCGGGTTTGTTCACCCGGGACATGCTGGCGAGACCGCGCACGAGCCGGGGCTCGATTAATCCGGCTTCACCTGACAGTGTGGATCTTTCCGTCGGCCGGGGAGCACTCGGACGGGCGGCAGGCACGAAACCTGGTCAAGAGCCCGCACAGGGTCGAACCCGTCCGGGTGGTACCGATACGGTCAGCGGTGTGCGCGTTGGGATTGTGATACTGCCCGAACACCGGTGGTGGGCCGCGGAGCCGCTGTGGCGGATGGCCGAGGAGTACGGCTTCGCCCACGCCTGGACCTACGATCACCTGGGCTGGCGGTCGCTGGTCGACAAACCCTGGTTCGACGCGGTGCCCACGCTCACCGCGGCGGCGACCGTGACCTCCACGATCCGGCTGGGCACCCTGGTGGCCTCGCCGAACTTCCGGCACCCGGTGCACTTCGCCCGGGAGATCACCGCGCTCGACGACATCTCCGACGGCCGGATCACGCTCGGCATCGGTGCGGGCGGGTCCGGCTTCGACACCGCGGTGCTCGGCGGGCAGCCGCTCGCCCCCGCCGCCCGGACCGAGCGGTTCGAGGAGTTCGTCGAGCTGCTCGACAAGATCCTCACCCAGGACAACACCAGCTGGTACGGCGAGCACTACACCGCCGTGGAAGCCCGCCGCGCCCCCGGCTGCGTGCAGCTGCCGCGCCTGCCGTTCGTCATCGCCGCGAACGGGCCGCGCGCGATGCGGCTCGCCGCCCGCTACGGGCAGGGCTGGGTGACCACCGGCAGCGGCGGGGACGACGTCGAGGCCTGGTGGCGCGGCGTGGCCGAGCTGACCAAGAAGTTCGACGACGCGCTGGCCGCCGAGGGCAAGGCCCCGGCACGCGTCCACCGCTACCTGCAGGCGGACGCGGCACCGGCGTACTCGATGAGCAGCGTGGAGTACTTCAAGGAGGTCGTGGGCCGGGCCGCCGAGCTCGGCTTCACCGACGTCGTGACGCACTGGCCGCGCACCGATTCGCCCTACGAGGGGACCGAGTCGACGGTCGAGGAGATCGCCTCCGAGGTCCTCCCCGAGCTCTGACCCGCGAGGCAGGCGGCCCGTCCGGAACGCCCCCCCCGGACCGCTACGCGGGCGGGTCCGTGGTGAGCAGGGTGGCGCCCACCGCCAGGAACTCGGCGGGCTCGCCGCCGGGCACCACCAACCGGTGCGCCACCGTCGCGCCGAAGCTGGCGCTGTCCCCGGCCCGCAACGTCACCGAATCCTGCTCGAACTCGACGCGCAGCTCCCCGCTGAGCACGTACAACCAGTCGTGCCCCTCGTGCTGCACCGGCCGCACCCCGACGCTCGTCGGGTCCAGCCGGTAGCGCGCCGCGTACATCCCGGGCAGCACCGAGCGGGGCGTGAGCACCTGCACGGCGAGGTCACCGGATTCGACGGTGGGCACCTCGTCGCCGCGCATCACGACCGCGGCCGGGCCGGGCACCGCGTCGGTGAACAGTTCGGGGAGCGCCACGTCCAGCGCTCCGGCGAGCGCGGTGAGCTCCGGAAGCGTCGGCGTCGCCGCCTCGTCCTCGACGGCCGCGAGCCGCTCCGCGGTGAGCCGCGCGGCCTGGGCCAGTCCGGTCCCGGGCAGCCCGCGCTCGGCGCGCAACCGGCGGATCCGCTCGCCGATGCCCGCCAGGCCCCGGGCGTCCGCGCCGTCGCCGGGCGCGCTCTGTCGTTCAGCTGAAGGATCCGCCACGCCCACCACCATAGGCGCTGGTCCCCCGCGCATCCCGGCACCGAGCTCCGCGTGCCGGTGTGGGCGCGGGCACGCCCGGGTAGGCCGGGCGGAGGAGGTGCCGACATGTCCGAACGGTCCACCGCCCGCGCGCTGGTGCGCGAAGCGGGCACCACCTACGCGGAGCAGGCGGGCATAGCGCTCGCCGACAAGCCGTCCCCGCTGTACCGGTTGCTGGTGCTGTCGGTGCTGCTGTCCACCCGGATCAAGGCCGAGATCGCGGTGGCCGCGGCCCGGGAGCTCGGCGAGTTCCCCACCGCGGAGCGGATGCGGGACTCGACGTGGCAGCAGCGGGTGGACGCGCTGGGCCGCGGGCACTACGTGCGCTACGACGAGAGCACGGCCACGGCGCTCGGCCGCGGCGCCGAGCTGGTGCTGGACCGCTACCGGGGCGACCTGCGCCGGTTGCGGGCCGCTGCGGACGGGGACCCGGCGGAGGTGCAGCGGCTGCTGCGCGAGGTGCCGAGCCTCGGCCCGGTCGGCGCGCACATCTTCTGCCGGGAGGCGCAGGCGGTGTGGCCGGAGCTGCGCCCCCACTTCGACGCGAAGGCGCTCTCCGGCGCCGAGAAGGCCGGGTTGCCCGCGGACGCGCACCGGCTGGGCGAGCTGGTGCCCGCGGACGACCACGCCCGCTTCTCCGCCGCCCTGGTGCGCATCACGCTGGAGAAGGGCCTCCTCCAGGAGATCACCGCGTCGGCCTGATCAGGCGACCGGTTCGAGCACTTCCCGGCCACCGAGGAACGGCCGCAGCGCCGCGGGCACCACCACGGAACCGTCCGGCCGCTGGTGGTTCTCCAGGATGGCCACGATCCACCGGGTGGTGGCGAGCGTGCCGTTGAGCGTGGAGGCGATGGCGTTCGGGCCGTCGGCCTCCCGGTAGCGGGTGTTGAGCCGCCGCGCCTGGAACGTGGTGCAGTTCGAGGTGGAGGTCAGCTCGCGGTAGGCCTGCTGCGACGGGATCCACGCCTCGCAGTCGAACTTCCGGGCCGCGCTCGCCCCGAGGTCGCCGGCCGCGGTGTCGATCACCCGGTACGGCACCTCGATCTTGGCGAGCATCTCCTCCTCCCACGCGAGCAGCCGCTCGTGCTCGGCGCGGGCCTCCTCCTCGCGGCAGTAGACGAACATCTCCAGCTTGTTGAACTGGTGCACGCGGATGATGCCGCGGGTGTCCTTGCCGTAGGAGCCCGCTTCGCGGCGGAAGCAGGTGGACCAGCCCGCGTAGCGCAGCGGACCGGCGGCGAGGTCGAGGATCTCGCCCGAGTGGTAGCCCGCGAGCGGGACCTCGGAGGTGCCGACCAGGTACGCGTCGTCCTCCTCCAGCCGGTACACCTCGGTGGAGTGGGAACCGAGGAAGCCGGTGCCCTCCATGATCTCCGGGCGGACCAGCACCGGCGGCACGACCAGGGTGAACCCGGCGGCGGTGGCCTGGGCGGCGGCCATGTTCAGCAGCGCCAGCTCCAGCTGGGCGCCGATGCCGGTGAGGAAGTAGAACCGGGCGCCCGCGACCTTCGCGCCGCGCTCCATGTCGAACGCGCGCAGCCCCAGGCCGAGGTCCAGGTGGTCCCGGACCTCGAAGTCGAACTCGTGCGGGGTGCCGACGTGCTTGAGCACCACGAAGTCGTCCTCGCCGCCGGGCGGGGTTTCGGGCTCGACGATGTTCGAGACCTTCTTCTGGGTGCGCAGCAGCTCGGCGTCGGACTCGGTCTGCTCGGCCTCGGCCTGCTTGACCTGGGCGGAGAGGTCCTTGGCGCGGGCCAGCAGCTCGTCGCGCTCCTCGCCCTTGGCCTTGCCGACCTGCTTGCCGAGCTGCTTCTGCTCGGCGCGCAGCGTGTCGGCTCGGGACACCGCGGACCTGCGACGCTCGTCGGCGGCGAGCAGCGCGTCCACGAGGGACGCGTCCTCACCTCGGGCGCGCTGCGAGGCGCGCACGGCCTCCGGGTCATCGCGAAGCGTCTTGAGGTCGATCACAGCAGGTGAGCCTAGCCGGTCGGCTCCCTCCGGTGCCGTCGCGGGGGCGGTGCCCGCGGCCCGTCCAGGTCATCCGGGTGGCCGGTCGGGGCGTCAGCGCTCGTGGCGGCGCCGCTGCCGGGGCCGGTCCCGGCGGACGGGGTCGCCGAGCCTGCGCCCGGTCGCCGAGCGGTAGCGCGCCCGGCGCGCGGTCTCGGCGGGGCGGCGCGGGGGTCGCTGGTCAGCGGCCTGCTCGTCGGTCGCCGGAGCGGGTTCCTCGGCCACGGCGGCGGGCTGCCCGGGGGCGTCGGCGTCGGCGGGCTCCGGCCGCTCGGCGGCGGGTTCGGCAGGGCGCCCGGCGGCGGACCCGGCGGGCGCTGCGCGGCACCGGGTCGCTGCCCGGCGGGCGGC
>NZ_JAIUKC010000186.1:0-12349 GCF_020177435.1 Saccharopolyspora sp. 7B
ATGGTGCGGGAGCCGCGGAGGGTGGGCCAGTCCCGGGTGAGGAAGATGTCCTTGATGGAGGTGGGCACGCCGTCGAGGCGGCCGCGGGGTTCGCCGCGGGCCCAGCGGGTTTCGGCGGCGCGGGCCTGGTCGAGGGCGCGGTCGGCGTCGACGAGGCAGTAGGCGTTGACGGCGGGGTCGGCGTCGGCGATGCGGGCGAGGGTGGCTTCGGTGGCTTCGACGGGGGAGAGCTCCCCGGTGGCGAAGCGTTCGAGCATGTCGGTGGCGGTGAGGTCCGCCGGGGTGGTGGCGTGGGTGGGTGCCGCGTCTGGGGTCGAGGTCATCGGTTCCGCTCCGTTCCGCTGACGTAGCCGCGCTGCTTGTCCACTACGTTGCGCAGTTCGCCGCCGTGGGCGTAGCTGCGCAGGTTGTCCAGGAAGAGTTCCACCAGTTCGGTGGTCCAGCCGATGGTGTCGCCGGACATGTGCGGGGAGATCAGGACGTTGGGCATCTCCCACAGAGGTGAGGTGCTGGGGAGGGGTTCGGTGTCGAAGACGTCGAGGGCGGCGCCGGCGATGGTGCCCGCTTCGAGGGCTTCGACGAGGTCGGGTTGGACGACGAGTTCGCCGCGCCCGACGTTGATCAGGCGTGCGGTGGGCCGGAACCGGGTGAGGGCGTCGGCGTCGATGAGCCCGTGGGTCTGCTCGGTCAGGGGTGCGGCGAGCACGACGTAGTCGTAGTCGCCGAGGACGTCGTGGAGCCGGTCGGAGGCGTGCACGGTGCCGAAGTCGGGGTCGCCGGTGCGGGCGACGCGTCCGGCGCCGTGCACGTGGAGTCCGGCGGCGGTGAGCCTGCCTGCGATGGCGCGTCCGATGGGGCCGGTGCCGACGACGAGGGCGGCCTTGCCGGTGATGCGTTCGGTTTCGCGGTGGCGCCATTCGCGGCGATCTTGCAGGCGCACGCTGGTGTGCAGGTCCTTGGCGAAGGCGAGGACGGTGGCCAGGACGTATTCGGCCATGGGTGCGTCGAAGATGCCGCGGGAGTTGGTGAGGGCGACCTGGGAGTCGAGCAGGTCGGGGAACAGCAGCCGGTCGACGCCGGCGCTGGCGGCGTGGACCCAGCGCAGCGCGTCGGCGTGCGCCCAGGTGTCGGCGACGGCGTCGGAGCGGAAGTCCCACACGAACAGCACGTCGGCGCCGGGCAGTGCGGTGGCGAGCTCGTCCTCGGTGGTGGGGCGGAGTTCGGCGGCCGCGGCGATGCGGTCCATGGCCGGTGGCGGGTTGCCACCGTGGAGGACGACGACGGTGGGGGTGTGGTGGGTCATGACCTGCCTTCGCGGTCGTCGGGGTGGGGTGCGCGTCGTCGCGGCGTTCCGGGCGATCGCGCCTGCCTGGCTGCCGATCATGGCCTGGAGTCGATCGTCGTCCGGGGATTGACACGCTAGGAAGCGCTCGTAGGATTGTCAACAATCCGCAGGTACCTCGCTGCGGGGCCGCCACCGGTCGGTGCGCGCGGCCCGCGGGGGAGGTCTTCGGCCCTGGGCAGGGCACGGCGTGACCGGTGGTGGTCGCGAGCCGAGACCGCGGAGACCGATTCCCATCTGCACGTCCCCCTCATGGAACGGAATTCACCATGCCCAGGTACCTGTCGATCACGTTGGAGAAGCGCGGTGTCTCGTGCGTGGCGGAGTTGCTGGACGCCGACGCGCCCCGAACCTGCGAGGCCGTGTGGCAGGCGTTGCCGCAGGCGGGCCCGGTGCACCACGCGAAGTACGCGCGCAACGAGATCTACACGATGGTCGAGCGCTTTGCCGCGCGGGAACCGGGTCAGGAGAACCCGACGGTGACGCCGATCCCCGGTGACCTCGTGTACTTCTCCTTCGACAGCGGGATGCTCGACCGCGGGTTCAAGGAGGAGAAGGACCTGCAGGAGCTGCCGGGGGTGATCGACCTGGCGATCTTCTACGGGCGCAACAACCTGCTGCTCAACGGGGACGTGGGTTGGGTGCCGGGCAACGTCTACGGCTCCATCGTGGAGGGCTTGGCGGAGTTCGCGGCGGCCTGCAACGACGTGTGGCGCGCGGGCAGCGTCGGGGAGCGGTTGCGCTACGAACGCCGCTCGGGCTGACGGGGGCCGGACCGATGCCACCGGAGGACCTGCTGGGCGGGCTGCCGGGTCCGGTGCCGCAGCGCGGGGTGGGCGTGGTCGCCCCGTTCGACCTGGCGATGGATCGCGAGTTGTGGCGGTGGACGCCGCCGGAGGTGTCGCTGTACCTGACGCGGACCGCGTTCGTGCCGGTGCCGATGACGGTGGAGATGGCGTCGTTGATCTCAGACGAGGCGGCGGTGCACGCCGCGACGCGCGACCTGCTGACCCCGGAGCCGGAGGTGGTGGCCTACGCGTGCGCGTCGGGCAGTTTCGTCGACGGTGCGGCCGGGGAGCGGAACCTGACCTCGGTGATGCGGGAGGCGGGTGCGCCCGCGGCGGTGACGACCTCGGGTGCGCTGGTGCAGGCGCTGGAGGTGCTCGGGGCGCGGCGGGTGGCGATCGCGACGCCGTACGTGGCGAACGTGACCGAGCGGCTGGTGGGGTTCCTCGGCGAGCACGGTGTCGAGGTGGTCACCAGCGTGGGGCTGGGCCTGCTGGGCCGGATCTGGCAGGTCGGGTACCGGCAGGTGGTGGACATCGTGCGCTCGGCGGACCGCCCGGACGCGGAGGCGATGTTCATCAGCTGCACGAACCTGCCGACCTACGACATCATCGGGCCGCTGGAGCAGGAGCTGGGCAAACCGGTGCTCACGGCGAACCAGGTGACGATGTGGGCGGCGCTGCGGTCGATGGGGTTGCCCGCGGTGGCCCCGCAGCAGCGGCTGGTGCGGGCGTGTGCCGCGCCGGCCGCCTGATCGGCGCCGCTGCGGCGTGTCGATCGAATTACGAAAGCGTTTCTGCCATGTCGGGCGGCCCCGAACCGTGCGGTAACATTGTCGACAATTGACCGCCGGTCCGGTGTCGTTCGCCCGTGGTCCCGTCGGGATCGCGGGGCGATCAAGGAGGGAGCTGCCGGTGTCGACCACCGCGGGAATTCTCTACCCCGGATACAGCGCCGAGGACGACTACCCGGCCCTGCAACGGTTGCTCGGCGAGGACGTCGCGCTGCCGCTGGTGCACACCGAGATGCGCGAGGACGCCCACCGGGTGGACGCGCTGCTCGACGTCGGTTCCGACGAGGTCCTGGCCGACGGTGCCCGCGCGCTGCTGGCCCACGAGGTCGAAGCGGTGATCTGGGCGTGCACCAGCGGCAGCTTCGTCTTCGGCTGGGACGGGGCCCGCGAGCAGGTGGAGAAGTTGCAGGCCGTGACCGGGCTGCCGACCTCCAGCACCTCGTTCGCGTTCGTGCACGCCGCCGCGCGCCTCGGGCTGCGGCGGGTGGCGGTCGCCGCGACCTACCCGGCCGACGTCGCCGACCGGTTCGCGGCGTTCCTGGCGCACGGCGGCATCGAGGTCACCCGGCTCTCCAGCCGCGGCATCGTCACCGCCGCCGAGGTCGGCACGCTGGGCCGGGAGCAGGTGCTGGAGTTCGCCGCGGCCAACGACGATCCACCCGCGCAGGCACTGCTGATGCCGGACACGGCGCTGCACACCGCGCAGTGGCTCGACGAGCTCGAAGGGCGCGTGGGCAAGCCGGTGCTGACCGCCAACCAGGTCAGCGCGTGGGAAGTGCTGCGACTGGCCGGGGACACCCGCGCCCGCGAAGGGCTCGGGGCGTTGTTCCGGCAGACCGGTCCGGCGGACGGGCCGCTCGGGGGAGCGGGCCCGCACTAGCGGAGGCGATGAGGAGATGGTGTCGGTGCTCGGAGTCGACGAGCAGAACCAGCACGGCGAGTTAGAGCCGGTGCAGCGCAAGTCCACCGCGGCGATCGTGGCCGACCAGCTGCGCTCGGCGATCATGTACGGGTCGTTGCCGCCGGGCAGCCAGATGGGCGAGGCGGAACTGGCGTCCCGGCTCGGGGTCAGCCGCGGCCCGCTGCGGGAGGCGATGCAGCGGCTGGTGCAGGAAGGGCTGCTGCACAGCGAACCGCACCGCGGGTTGTTCGTGACGACGCTGGACGCCGACGACGTCGCCGACATCTACCTGGCGCGGCTGGCGGTGGAGCGCGCGGCGTGCGAGCGGATCGTGCGCCACCACCGGGTGGAGGCGGTCGCGGAGCTGACCGCCGCGCAGGCCCGCATCGTCTCGGCCGCGGGCCTGGGTGATGCGATCGAGCTCTCCGACGCCGACCAGGAGTTCCACGAAACCCTGGTGCGGGTCTCGGGCAGCCCCCGGTTGCAGCGGATGGCGCAGACGCTGCTGGTGGAGAAGCGGATGTGCCTGACGGCGTTGCAGGACAAGTACACCGCGGACCCGCAGACCCTCGTCGACGAGCACGCGGGCCTGGTGGATGCGATCGAGTCCGGCGACGAGGCGCTGCTGCTGGCGAGGCTGGAGGCGCACATGAACGACGCGCTGGAGCGGCTCAACGCCTTCGCCCCGCTGCTGTCGGAGTCCGACGCGAGCTGACCGGCCGGCGCCGGGCCGCGGTGGGGCGGCCCGGCGCGGAAGACAGGTCAGTGCGCGGGCGCGACCGGTTCGGGCAGGCCCGCTTCGGCGCGCACCGCGCGGCCGGTGACCTCCACGGCCTTCAGCGCGTCCACGACGGCGTCCGCGGTCACCGGGAACGGCAGGTTGTGGATCGTCTCGTCCGGGTGGCAGGCCGCTTCGGCCGCGGTGCGCAGCACCGAGTCGTCGGCGTCGCCGAGCCCGGCTTCGGTGAGCGTGGTGGGCAGGCCGACACGGGTGGTGAACTCGACGAAGTCGTGGATCTCGCTGCTCGGGCGGCCTTCCAGGATCAGCTGCGCGATCGACCCGATGTTGACCTTCTGGCCGTGGGCGAGGCCGTGGGTGTGCGGGACGGCGGTGAGCCCGTCGTGGATGGCGTGGGCGGCGGCGAGCCCGCCGGATTCGAAACCGAGCCCGGACAGCAGCGTGTTGGCCTCCACGACCTCTTCCACCGCGGGCGTGACCAGGTGGCGTTCGACGGCGCGCACCGCGGGGATCGCCGATTCGTGCAGGATGTCCCAGGACAGCTGCGCCAGCGCTGCTCCGGCGCGGGTCGCGGCCCCACCGGCCATGGTGGTGGCGTTGGACTGGCGCACGGCGCGGGCTTCGATCCAGGTGGCCAGCGCGTCGCCGATCCCGGCGACGAGGAACCGGGCGGGCGCGTCGGCGACCAGCTGGGTGTCGACGAGGACCAGCGCGGGGTTGCGGTGGTAGAAGCGGTAGGACTCGAAGGAGCCGTCGGCGGTGTAGACGACCGACAGCGCCGAGCAGGGCGCGTCGGTGGAGGCGACGGTGGGGACGCTGACCACGGGCAGCCCGGTGTCGTCGCCGGCGGCCTTGGCGGTGTCGATCGGTGCGCCACCGCCGACTCCGACGATCACGTCGGCGCCCTGGGTGCGGACGGCTTCGGCGACGCGGCCGCTCTCGGCGGCGGTCGGCACTCCGCCGAACCGGTCGAACAGCACCGGCAGCCCGGCTGCGGTGAACGATGCGGTGATCGCGTTCTCGGTCAGCCCGCGCACCACGTCGTCGGCGAGCACCAGCGGGCGGGCACCGAGCTTCGCCACGTAGGAACCCAGCGAGTCCAGGGCGCCGCGGCCCTGCACGTAGCGGCCGGGCGAGATCAGCGTGCGCAGTGCTGCGGACGTGTCGGTCATGGATGGTGCCCTTCCTGCGTTCGACCCGGTGGACCGGGGTTCGCCCCGAGGGGATCGTGCGGTGCCCGCACGCGGCAACCCGCTGCTCCACATGCTGATAACGCGCTACCCGCGACGTGCCGGAGCGGAAACGCCCCGGCGGTGTCGGTGCAGGTCGCGGGTTCGGGCGAGCGTGCCGGGCCGGTCCCCGCGTGATCGGTGTCGCAGTGCGGGGCGGTTTCAGCGCCGCGGCAGGAACGCCAGGGCCCGCCGGGCGTCGGCGGTGCCGAGTTCGGCGAGGCGGGTGCGCCAGAACGCCCACCGCTCGGGGGTGAAGCCGTGGCCGCGGATCCCGCGGTCCCGCGCCAGCGGCCCGAGCCGGTCGGGTCCGCGGTCGTGGTCGGCGTACGTCCGGCGGGTGCGGGCGAACCCGGCCAGCACCGGCCCGCTGTGCTCGGCCCAGCGCAGCACCGCGGCCAGGTCCGCGGGCGGTTCGGGGTGTTCGAGGTGCTCGCGCAGCGCCCACAGGGCGTGCAGGGAGAAGTCGATGCCCGCGGTGGTCAGGCGGGCGGCGAACGCGGCCAGCGGCACGGCACCGGTGGGGTCGGCGTCGCAGGCCTCGCGCAGCTGTGCGCCGAAGCAGGGCAGGTCGGTGAACACCTCCAGCCCCCACACCCGGTCGGCGCCGGGCAGCGGGCCCAGCTCGCGCAGCGCCACCAGCAGCGCCACCAGCGCGGGCTGGGTGCCGGGGCGGGTGCGGGCGGTGGTGAGCACCGGCTGCCAGGCGGCCCAGAGGATCTCGGCGGTCGCGTCCTCGCCGAGGCCTGCGGTGCTGGCGCGGCGCACCGGTGCGGCGAAGCGTTCGGCGCAGGCGGTGGGTGGTTCGTCGCCGCGCAGGTGCTCGGCGAGCAGCGCCCGGTAGTGCTCGGCGGCGGTCTCGTGATCCACCGGGGCGACGCTACCGGCCCCGGACGTGGCGGTGCCCCGCGCGCAGCGCACGCGGGGCACCGGATCCGGTTGCGGAGCAGCGGGTCACAGGCCGCCGATGGCGATGTACTTGGTCTCCAGGAACTCGTCGATGCCGACCTTGCCGCCTTCGCGGCCCAACCCGGAGGCCTTGACCCCGCCGAACGGGGCGGCCGGGTTGCTCACCACGCCCTGGTTGAGGCCGATCATGCCGCTCTCCAGGGCTTCGGAGACGCGCAGCGCCCGGTTGAGGTCGCGGGTGTAGACGTAGGCGACCAGCCCGTACTCGGTGTCGTTGGCCTGGTCGATGGCGCTCTGCTCGTCGGTGAAGGTGCTGATGGGCGCGACCGGCCCGAAGATCTCCTCGCGGGTCATGCGCGCTTGGGCGGGCACGTTCTTGAGGACGGTCGGCGGGTAGAAGTAGCCCTCGCCGTCGTGGCGGGAGCCGCCGACGACGACCTCGGCGCCGTGCCCGACGGCGTCGTTGACGAGTTCGTCGACCTTGCCGAGCTGGGTGGCGTCGATCAGCGGGCCCACCTGCACGTCGTCGGCGACGCCGCGGCCGAGGCGCAGCGACCCCATGCGTTCGGCGAGGCGGCGGGAGAACTCGTCGGCGACGTCGGCGTGCACGTAGAACCGGTTGGCCGCGGTGCAGGCCTCGCCGATGTTGCGCATCTTGGCCTGCATGGCGCCTTCGACGGCGGTGTCGAGGTCGGCGTCGGCGAACACCAGGAACGGGGCGTTGCCGCCGAGTTCCATCGACACGTTGAGGACCTGCTCGGCGGACTGCTCGATGAGCTTGCGGCCCACCGAGGTGGAGCCGGTGAAGGAGAGCTTGCGGGCGCGCCCGTCGCGGATCATCGGTTCCATCACGGCACCGGCGCCGACGGCGGTCACCACGTTGAGCACCCCGTCGGGCAGGCCCGCTTCCTGCAGGATCTCGGCGAGCGCGAGCATCGACAGCGGCGTCTGGTGCGCGGGTTTGATCACCGAGGTGCAGCCGGCGGCGATGGCCGGGCCGATCTTGCGGGTGCCCATGGCCATCGGGAAGTTCCACGGGGTGATCAGCAGGGTGGGGCCGACGGGCTGCTGGGTGACCAGGAAGCGGCCGGTGCCGCTGGGGGCGACGGCGTAGTCGCCGCCGATGCGCACGGCTTCTTCGGCGAACCAGCGGAAGAACTCCGAGGCGTAGGTGATCTCGCCGCGCGCTTCGGGTAGCGGTTTGCCCATTTCCAGGGTCATCAGCAGGGCGAGGTCCTCATGGCGCTGCTGGATGAGCTCGTAAGCGCGGCGCAGGATCTCCCCGCGTTCCCGCGGCGGGTGCTTGGCCCAGGTGGCCTGGGCTTCGTGCGCGGCGGCGAGGGCGGCGATGCCGTCTTCGGGGCTGGCGTCGGCGACCGAGCACAGCGCGCGCCCGGTGGAGGGGTCTTCGACCTGGTAGGTGCGGTCGCCGGTGGCCGCGCGCCACTTGCCGCCGATGAGCAGCTGCTTGGGGGCGGCGTCGACGACGGCGGCCTCTCGGGACTCGGTGCCTGCGGGGGAGCTGCTGGAGGTGCTCATCTCTGTTCTGCGGGCCTTCCGTGTCGGCGGGTGGACATGACGCAGCCGTGATGGTTGCATGTCCCTCGCGATTGTCAACAATCCTACATTGCTTGGAGTCGGACATGGCTGAGCTCTCGCCGGCGTTGAAGCAGGCGACACCAGTGCTGGCCGCCCGCGGGGAGGGCGTCTACCTCTACGACGAGGACGACCGCCGCTACCTCGACTTCACCGCCGGCATCGGCGTCACCAGCACCGGACACTGCCACCCCCGCGTGGTCGAAGCAGCGCAGCGCCAGGTGGGCACTCTGATCCACGGCCAGTACACGACGGTCATGCACCGGCCGCTGCTCCAGCTGACCGAACGCCTCGGCGAGGTGCTGCCCGCCGGGCTGGACCGGATGTTCTACGTCAACTCCGGCAGCGAAGCAGTGGAGGCCTCGGTGCGGCTGGCCCGCCAGGCCACCGGGCGCCAGACCATCGTCGCCTTCCACGGCGGGTTCCACGGCCGCACCATGGGCGCCGGGGCCCTGACCACCTCCGGGATGAAGGTGCGCGCCGGGATCGGGCCGATGATGCCGGGCGTGGCGTTCAGCCCGTTCCCCGAGACCTACCGGCACGGCTGGTCGGAGGCCGAAGCGGTGCGCTTCGCCCTCGCCGAACTCGACCAGCTGCTGCTGACGGTGACCTCCCCGAAGGACACCGCCGCGTTCATCGTCGAGCCCGTCCTCGGCGAAGGCGGCTACATCCCCACGCCCCCGGAATTCCTCGAAGGGCTGCGCGAACGCGCCGACCACCACGGCATCCTGCTCATCGCCGACGAGGTGCAGACCGGTGTCGGGCGCACCGGGAAGTTCTGGGGCCACCAGCACTCCACCATCACACCCGACATCCTGATCACCGCCAAGGGCATCGCCAGCGGCTTCCCCATCTCCGGCATCGCCGCCTCCGCCGAACTGATGGGCAAGGCGTGGCCCGGTTCGCAGGGCGGCACCTACGGCGGCAACGCGGTCGCCGCGGCCGCCGCCCTGGCCACCCTGGACGTGGTGCGCGACGAGCACCTCGTGGACAACTCCGCCGAACAGGGCGCCCGCCTGCAGGAAGGGCTGCGCAAGGTCGCCGCCGAACACCCCGTCATCGGCGAGGTCCGCGGCCGCGGCCTCATGATCGGCAACGAGTTCACCACGCCGGACGGCGCACCCGACACCGCCACCGCCACCCGCGCGCACGCCGCCGCCGCCGAACGGGGCCTGCTGCTGTTGACCTGCGGTCCCGCGGGCAACGTGGTGCGGATGATTCCGCCGCTGATCGTCACCGCCGAACAGGTCGACGACGGCGTCGCCCTGTGGTCGGAGGCGGTGTCGGCGGCCGTCAACGGCTGAGCACCGTCGAGGGGCGGGGGGGGGGGGCCGCGGGGCCCCCCCCCCCCCCCGCCCGGGGGGGGGCGCCCCCGCCGCCCCCCCCCCGGCCCCCGGGGGCCCCCCCCCGGGCGCGGGGGGGGGGCGCTGTGGGCGCGGCGGGGCCGGGGGGGGGGGGGGGGGGGGGGGCGGCGGCCCCCCCCCCCCCCCGCTGCTGCGTTCGGCCGCCGCCGCTCCCGCCGATGCCGCGCACCCGCTACCCCCAGGCGGTTCCGGACGGGTGGTTTCCATACCGTTGCGGTAGCGGTGTGCCGGTCGCCACGGTGCTTCTGGGATGCTGCACCGCACAGGTCGGCACGGAGCGTGCTGGCGAGTCGACTCCGCAGGTGTGAAGGTCATGAGTGATTGGTCGGCGAATCCGCCGAGGGGCCGACGGCCGCAGCAGGGCGGCTACGACTACTACGCCCGCAACCGCGGCGGCGGTGGCGCACCGCCGCAACCACCGCCGACCCGGCGGGCCGGGCCGCCGCCCCCACCGCCGCGTCGGCGCAAGCGGATGGGCTGGGGCAAGCGCAGCGGCATCGCCGTGCTGGTGCTGCTGCTGGTCGTGGTCGGGTTCGGCATCTACGTCGACAGCGTCCTGCAGCGCACCGAAGCCCTCGAGTACGACGGGCGCATCGCCGACACCCCCGGCACCAACTGGCTGCTGGTGGGCTCCGACAGCCGCGAAGGCCTCGACGAGGCCCAGCGCGAGGAGCTCTCGGCCGGGGATGCCGCCGGGCGCCGCACCGACTCGATGATGCTGGTGCACATCCCCACCGGCGGCGGGAAGCCCGCGCTGATCAGCCTGCCCCGCGACTCCTACGTCCCGATCCCCGGGCACGGAAAGGACCGGCTCAACGCCGCGTTCTCCATCGGTGGCCCGCAGCTGCTGGCCCAGACCGTGGAGACGGTCACCGACGTGCACGTCGACCACTACGCCGAGATCGGGTTCGGCGGGTTCTCCGAGCTGGTCGACGCCGTCGGCGGCGTGGACATGTGCCTGGACGAGCCGATGGACGACGACATGGCCAACGTGCACCTGGCGGCGGGCTGCCAGGAGCTCGACGGGCCGCAGGCGCTCGGGTTCGTCCGCGCCCGCTACTCCCTCGACGGCGGCGACCTGGAACGCGCGGAGAACCAGCGCAAGCTGCTGGGCGCGCTGACCGACAAGGCGATGGGCCCGGCGACGCTGCTCAACCCGTTCCGGCTGGTGCCGCTGGCCAACGCGGCGGGCACCACGTTCCTGCTCAACGACTCCGATCACGTCTGGCACCTGTTCTGGCTGGTCAAGGCACTCGGTGATGTCAGCGGCGGCAACGGGATCACCACCAGCGTCCCGTTCGGGGACTTCGTGCGCACCGACAGCGGCCAGTCGGTCATCAAGTGGGACAGCGCGAACGCCTCGCGCCTGTTCGGGGCGATCGCCGCGAACGAACCGATCCCGGACGACCTCGTCGGACCCTGATCGCGGCGGGCGCGCACGACGGAGGGGTGGGACCGAACACCGGTCCCACCCCTCCGCTGCGTCCCGGGGGCCGCTCACATCGCGAACCGCTCCAGCTGCCCCGGGTTCCCGTTGAAGGTGTTCTGATCGCCCGGGAACACCCCGGCGTTGTCGAACTGCCAGATCGCCTGGTAGTCCCAGCCCGCGGGAAGCGGCCCCATCTCCGGGGCGAACCGGGCCAGCCACAGCGGGTTGTTCGCCGCGAAGTCCGGATTCGCCCCCGTGCACTGGTCCCACCAGCGGGTGGTGGTGTAGATCGTGGGGAACCGCCCGGTGCGGGCCTGGTAGGTGCCGCTGAAGTCGGCGATCCACCCCGACATCTGCTCCGGGGACAGGCCGTAGCACTCGTCGCCGTACGGGTTCGACTCGATGTCCAGCGCCCCCGGCAACGTCCGCCCGTCCGGCACCCACCCGCCGCCGTGGTCGACGAAGTAGTGCGCCTGCTCGGCGCCGGTGGAGCTGTCGGGCAACCCGAAGTGGTAGGCGCCGCGGATCATGCCCGCCGCCCGCGAACCCTCGTACTGCTGCGGATAGCTGTCGCTGGTGAACCCGATGCCCTCGGTGGCCTTGACGTAGGCGAACCGGGCGCCGTCGGCGAACGCGCGCGGCCAGTCCACCGCACCCTGGTGGCCGCTGACGTCCATGCCCGCCACTCCAGGGCCCCGCAGCTGCGGACCGGACCGGTCGGTGTCCTCGGTGGCGGAACGGCCCACGCTGTAACCGGCCCACGCCCCGTCCGGGTCGGCGCGGTCCAGGCGCGGCGCCGCGTCCGCGCCGTCGGCGCGCGCGGGCAGGGCGGGGGACACGATCGCGGCCAGCAGCGCACCGGTCAACGCGGCAGTCAGCCCGTGGCGCAGCCGGCGGCTCCGGGACGGGCGGGGATGTCGGGGAACGGGCACGGCGGTTCGCCTCCTAGGTGCGGGACGTCCGGTCGGCGCACGGCCGGCCGCCACCGTCGGTGATCGACCGGGTCGAAGATCGTGCGGGCGGAGGATAACCGCTTGATCGCGAACCCGCCCGATCTCAGTCGCCCGACCGTGACCCGAGCGCAGCGGAGTGGATATTCGCCGCCGCGTCGGGTACCTGTCGGGCCATGGCAGAACGAACCCACGGCCCCGGCGGCCCCCCGCGCGGCGGGCGGCCCCCCCCCCCCCCCCCCCCCCCCCCCGCCCCGGGGCCCCCCCCCCCCCCCCGGGCCCGCGCCCCCCCCCGGGGGGGGGCGGGGGGG
>NZ_JAIUKC010000187.1:0-7291 GCF_020177435.1 Saccharopolyspora sp. 7B
TCCCCCGCGCGCCGGGGTGTGTATATCCGCCGCGGGGGGGGTACCGTGGCGGCCATTGCCACCCCCCCCCCCCGCCCCCGGCGCCCCCCGGCGCGCGGGGCGCCGCCGCCACGACCACCGACCCGACCGCGACCGGGGGCCGCAGCAGCACTCCGGGCCGCGCGATGCCGCCGGGCTGCGCTCGGTGCTGCGCGACCTGCACGGCGCCGGCTACGGCCGCTACAAGACGCTGACCGGGGACTGGTCGTTCGACGGGTTCGACCTGGAAGTGCAGCGCGTCCAACCCGACCCCTACGCCCCGGCCAGCCGCTGCGAGGTGCGGGTGCATCCCGGGACCGCGGGCCTGCCCGAGCAGCTGCGCTCCACCCCGGTGCGGGCGCGGGCGGTCGCGGGATTCCTGGTGCGCGCCGCCGAGCACCGGTTGCGCGACAGCGGGCTGCGCGTCGACGCCGGCCGCCAGCAGGTCCTCGACCGCAGCTCCTGCCAGCTGCTGCCCGGCGGCGGGGTGCGGCTGCGGCTGGGCATCGACCTGCCGGGGCGCGGGCGCAGCATCGACGGCCGCGCCGCCGAACGCGCCCTGTGCGACCGGGTGCCGGACGTGGTGGAGGCGGCGTTGCGCTACGCCACCGCCGAGCAGGATCGGCTGCGGGAGTTCGTGGAGTCGGTGGAGGACACCGACGCGCTGCGCGAGGAGCTCGCCGCCCGCGACCTGGTGGCGTTCGTCGCCGACGGCGCGGTGCTGCCGCGGCGCAGCGGTGTCGACGAACGCCCCCTGCCCGGCGCGGTGCCGTTCCGCTCACCGGAGTCGATGCGGGTGTCGGTGACCCTGCCCAACCGGGGTGAGGTGACCGGCATGGGCATCGGGGAGGGCATCACCCTCGTCGTCGGCGGCGGGTTCCACGGCAAGTCCACGCTGCTGCGCGCCCTGGAGAACGGCGTGTACGACCACGTGCACGGCGACGGGCGCGAACTGGTCGTCAGCCGCGAGGACACGGTGAAGGTCCGCGCCGAGGACGGGCGCCGGGTGCACCGGGTGGACGTGAGCCCGTTCGTGAGCCACCTGCCGACCGGTGCCGACACCGCGGACTTCTCCACCGACAACGCCTCCGGTTCGACCTCGCAGGCCGCGGCGATCGTGGAGTCGGTGGAGGCCGGGGCGGGGGTGCTGCTGGTGGACGAGGACACCGCGGCCACGAACCTGATGATCCGGGACGCGCGGATGCAGGCGCTGGTGGCCAAGGAGTCCGAGCCGCTGACGCCGTTCCTGGACCTGATCCGGCCGCTGTCGCGGTCCCGCGGGGTTTCCACGGTGCTGGTGATGGGCGGGTCGGGCGACTACATGGACGTCGCCGACCGGGTGCTGATGATGGACTCCTACCAGGCGCGGGAGGTCACCGACCGGGCCAGGGCGCTGGCGGCGACCCCGACCGGGCGCAGCCGGGAGGCCGAGGAGTTCCCGCCGGTGCGCGCCCGCATCCCCGCACCGTCCTCGATCGAGGGGCAGCGGCCGAAGGTGCGGGCCCGCGGCACCGATGCGCTGACGCTGGGGGAGTCGACGGTGGAGTTGCGGGCCGTCGAGCAGCTGGTGGATCCCAGCCAGGTCACCGGCATCGGGTTGGCGCTGGTGACGTGCGTGCGGTCGGGCCTGCTGGACGGGACGCGCACGGTGGCCGAGGTCCTCGACGGGTTCGGGCAGCGGGTCGCCGAGCGCGGCGTGGCCGGGGTGGACGAGCGGTACGCAGGTGATTTCGCGGTGCCGCGCCGGTTCGAGCTGGCCGCGGCGCTCAACCGGTTGCGGACGTTGCGGGTGGCGGCGTTCCGGGACTGATCGGTGGGAACCGGGTTTCCCGCCGGGCCCGCGGCGGGCACACGGTGGTGGCAGGGTCGCCTCGGGAACGGAGGTTCGACGATGCCGGGGCTCGGTGGGGCAGGGCGCTTCCGGGACCGCGAGCACGCGGGTGAGGTGCTCGCCGAGCAGCTCGCGCAGCAGCGATGGGTGCGGCCGGTGGTGCTGGGCCTGGCCCGTGGCGGGGTGCCGGTGGCGGCGCGGGTCGCCGAGCGGTTGGGGGCGCCGCTGCGGGTGGCGGTGGCCCGCAAGATCGGTGCTCCCGGGCAGCCGGAGCTGGCGTTGGGCGCGGTGACCGCGCACGGCCCGCCGAGCTACGACGAGCGGTTGCTGCGGTCGTTCCGGGTGGCGGAGTCGGCGTTGGCCGAGGCGTGCGAGCGGGAGCGGGCCGCCGCGCGGGCCCGCGAGGAGCGTTTCGGCGGGGGCCGGGCACCGCAGGTCGGCGGGCGGGACGTGCTGCTGGTCGACGACGGGTTGGCGACGGGGGCGACGGCGCGGGCCGCGGTGCGGATGGTGCGGGAGTCCGCGCCGCGGTCGGTGGTGCTGGCGGTGCCGGTGGGTGCTCCGGACGCTGTGGAGGCGTTGCGGGCGGAGGCCGACGAGGTGGTGTGCGTGCTGCGGCCGGTGGATTTCAGCGCGGTGGGGCAGTGGTACGGGAGCTTCGCGGCGACCACCGACGAGCAGGTGGCGCGGCTGCTGGGGTCGTCTTCCTGACCGGTCACCTGTGGTGACGGCGCCGCGGTGGCCGGTGGTCCGCGTCCGTCCCACATCCCAAGAGCATGCGTTGCGGAATGCGCAACCCAGGCGTGGGGTTGTGCGGGAAACGGGTTGTTTCCGAGAACTTTCGCCCCGAAGGTGTGGTCTCCACCGGTTCCGTGGGGTTGGCTGAGCTGTTATGACCCTTCCCGCGCACTCCGATCACCCAGCGGCGCCGACGCAGCGGCGCGCCGCCGGCAGGCGGCCCGGGGTCGACGACGGCGGCTACACCGCGGAGGTCGCCCTCCAGGTCGGCGAAGCCGCCCGGGTCCTCGGGGAACGGCTCGGCGACCCGGCCATGCCGCACTCGGTCGCCGACCTCGAACTCGCCACCCGCGGTTTCGCCGCCACCGCCGAAGGCATGGCCGCCGGCGTCGCGGGCGTCACCGAATGGCTGCGCGCCACCGGGCACGCCGGGGCCCTGTCCGGGCACGCCAGCGTCGTGGCCGAACGCCTCGTGCACGTCAGCCGCGAACTGACCCGGCTCGCGGACGCGGTGGACGCCGCCGAACGTTCCGCCTGACCGCGCGGCGCCGGTCAGCCCTCGGGTTCGTCGCCCGGTGCCGGGGGCTCGGGCCGCAGCGCGGCCGGGTCGTCGTCGGCGGGCGGTTCGGCGTCGAGCTCCTCCTGGGCGCGGGTGGGGTGGTTGCCCTGCAGGAGTCCGCGCACGTCCTGCTCCAGCGCGTCGTCCTGCGCGGGTCCGTGCTTGTCGCTGCCGCGTTGCATCGGCGCTCACCTTCCTTCATCGGGGGTCCCTCGCCTACCCGTCGTCCGGGTGGTCGAATCCCGCCGCCCGGGAGGCGTATCCCACGATCACCGAAGTTAGGCACGCTAACGAACTAGTGTGGGGTGACGTGACCGCACACGACGTCCAGGAGACCGGCACCGACCGAGCACTGCCGCGCAGCTTCGTGCTGACCATCGCCGCAGGCACCGTGCTGCAAGCGCTCAACGCCTCCACCATGGCCGTCGCCCTCGTCGACATCCGGCAGCAGTTCCACGCCGGCGCGGCCGCGTCCTGGCTGATCTCCGGGCTGTACCTGGCCACCGCCATCGGCTCGCCCACCGCGGGGCGCCTGGCCGACCGCATCGGCGCCCGCCGGGTGTTCACCACCTCCCTCGTGCTCACCGTGCTCAGCTCCCTGCTCGCCCCGCTCGCACCCGACCTCGGCTGGCTGATCGCGCTGCGCATCCTGCTGGGCCTGGGCACCTGTGCGGCGTTCCCCGCTGGAGTCGCGATGCTGCGCGCCGAAGCCGACCGCCGCGGCACCGCCCTGCCCGCGGGGGCGCTGAGCGCCCTGGCCATCGGCGGACAGGTCATGATCGCCTTCGGCCCCGTCGTCGGCGGACTGCTGGTGTCCTGGCAGGGCTGGCAATCGATCTTCCTGATCAACGTGCCCCTCGGCCTCGCCGTCGGCCTCGCAGCCTGGCGCCACCTGCCCGCCGACCCGCCCCGGCCACCCACCAGCACCACCGCCGTGCTGAGCGGCCTCGACCTGCCCGGCGCCGCCCTGTTCACCGGCTGCATCGCCGTGCTCATGCTGTTCCTGCTGTCGCTGGCCGAACAACCCCGCTGGTGGCTGCTCGGACTGCTGGCCGTGCTCGTCGCCGCGTTCACCACCTGGGAACTGCGGGTGCCCGACCCGTTCGCCGACGTGCGGATGCTCGCCCGCAACCGGCCGCTGACCGGCACCTACCTGCGCACCGCGCTGACCTACGTCGCCTTCTACACCGTCTTCTACGGCTACCCGATGTGGCTGCAGAACGCCCGCGGCCTCAGCCCCGACCAGGCAGGGCTGGTCGTGCTGCCCATCGCGCTGCTGGCGATGGCCTCGGTGGCCGTGGCCGGGCGCGTCATCCGCCGCCGCGGGCACCGGCCCGTGCTGCTGGTCGGGTCGGTGGCGCTGCTGGCCGGCGGGTTCGGGCTGACCTTCCTGCACTCCGCCAGCGACCTGGTGCCGCTGCTCGGCGTCGCCGCCCTGCTCGGCCTGCCCAACGGGTTCAACAACATCGGCAACCAAGCCGCCCTCTACCAACAGGCCGACGCCGCCGACGCCGGCATGGCCTCCGGGCTCTACCGCACCTCCCAGTACGTCGGCGCCAACATCGCCGCCGCCGTCATCGAACTCGGCTTCGCCGGACCGGCCGCTGACGCCGGACTGCACCGGCTCGGTACCGTCGTAGCCGTGATCAGCGCCGTGCTGCTGGCAGGAGCGCTGCGGGAACGGCTCGCCACCGGGCGCCGCGCGGGCGGTGCGTTCCCGACCCAGAAGAGTTGATCACTATGGTGGCGTGGTGCGGGCACGACCGGTGCCCGCCGCGGCAGGAGGTGCACCAGTGGATCGGGGCAGTGCAGGCGATGCGTCGGCCGCATTCGATTCGCTGCTCAACAGCCTCGTCGAAGGCGGCGGCGAGCAGCGCCGCACCGAACACGGCCCCGGCGGCCTCGGCCTGGCCAACCTCCTCGACCCCGAAGCCCACGACGTGGTCTCCAAAGCCATCCACGCCACCGTCGACTGGGGCAGCCGCGAACTCGACAGCACCCACCTGCTGTGGGCGGTCACCCAGGTCGACTCCACCGCCCGCATGCTCGCCGACTCCGGTGTCCGCGTCACCGACCTCGCCACCGGCGTGCGCACCGTCGCTGGCACCGTCGACGCCGTCGCCGGCGGACCGCGCCGCGCCCCCGTGCTGTCGTCCTCCGCGCGCCGCGCCCTGCTCGGCGCCCACCAGCAGGCCCTCGGCGAAGGAGCCGAAGTCGTCGGCGCCCGCCACGTGCTGCTGGGCCTGGCCCACGACCCCGAATCCGTCGCGGGGCGCGCCCTGGCCCGCGCCATGGAAGGCGGCGAACGACCCCGCGGCACCCGCAGCGGCCCCGGCTCGCTGAGCGCCACCCCGCGCCTGGACGAGTTCGGCCTCGACATGACCGAACTCGCCCGCAACGGCGCCTTCGACCCCGTCATCGGCCGCGACGAGGAGATCGACCAGGCCATCGAAGTCCTCGGCCGCCGCGCCAAGAACAACCCGGTGTTCATCGGCGACCCCGGCGTCGGCAAGACCGCCCTGGTCGAAGGCCTCGCCCAGCGCATCGTCGACCACGACGTGCCCTGGCCCCTGGCCGGCAAGCGCCTCGTGTCCCTGGACCTGGCGGGCATGGTCGCCGGCGCGAAGTTCCGCGGCGAATTCGAACAGCGCTTCCGCGACGTGCTCACCGAACTGCGCACCCACCGCGACGACGTCGTCGTGTTCATCGACGAGATGCACAGCATCGTCGGCGCGGGCGCGGGGGAGGGCTCCATGGACGCGGGCACCATGCTCAAACCCGCCCTCGCCCGCGGCGAACTGCACCTGATCGGCGCCACCACCGTCGAGGAGTACCGCAAGCACGTCGAGAAGGACCCGGCGCTGGAACGCCGCTTCCAACCCGTCCTGGTACCCGAACCCTCCGTCGAGGACACCATCCGCGTCCTCCACGGCGTCGCCGAGAAGTACCGCCGCCACCACCGCGTCCGCATCGCCCCCGACGCCCTCGACGCCGCCGCCCGCCTCGCCGACCGCTACCTCACCGACCGGTTCCTGCCGGACAAGGCCTTCGACCTGCTCGACCAAGCCTGCTCCCGGGTGCGGATGCGCCGCGGCGGCACCTCCTGGGCCGCCGAACCGCTGGTCGAAGCCACCGACGTCGCCGACGTCGTCGCCCGCCGCACCGGCATCCCCGTCGCCGAAGTCTCCGACCAGGACCGGCGCCGCCTGCTCGACCTCGAACAACGCCTCACCGAACGCGTCGTCGGCCAGCCCGTCGCCGTGCGCTCCGTGGCCGAAGCCGTCCGCCGCGCCCACGCCGGGCTCGCCGACCCCGACCGGCCCATCGGCAGCTTCCTGTTCCTCGGCCCCACCGGCGTCGGCAAGACCGAACTCGCCCGCGCCCTCTCCCGCGCCCTGTTCGGCGACGCCGACCGCATGGCCCGCTTCGACATGGGCGAGTTCCAGGACAAGCACACCGTCTCCCGCCTCATCGGCGCCCCACCCGGCTACGTCGGCTACGAGGAAGCCGGGCAGCTCACCGAACGCATCCGCCGCCAGCCCTACTCGGTCGTGCTGCTCGACGAAGTCGAAAAAGCCCACCCCGACGTGTTCAACACGCTGCTGCAGGTCCTCGACGCCGGACGCCTCACCGACGCCCAAGGCCGCGCCGTCGACTTCCGCAACACCGTGATCATCATGACCTCCAACATCGGCGCCGACCGCATCCTCGACTCCACCGCACCCGCCGACGAACTCGCCGACGCGCTCCTCGACGACCTGCGCGGGTTCTTCCGCCCCGAATTCCTCAACCGCATCGACGAGGTCACCGTCTTCCAAGCCCTCGGCGACCGCGAACTCGCCGAGATCACCTCGCTGCTGCTGGAACGCACCGCCGCGCAGCTGCGCGAACAAGGCATCCGCATGGAGGTCTCCGCCGCCGCCATGGCCTGGCTGGCCGAACGCGGCGCAGGCGGCGAATTCGGCGCCCGCCCGCTGCGGCGCACCATCCAGCGCCACCTCGACACCCGGCTCGCGTCCCTGCTGCTGGAAGGGTCCCTCACCGACGGGGGAGACGTGCTCGTCGACGTCCTCGGCGGCGAACTGTCCCTGCACGTCTCCGCCGCCCGCCCCGGACCCGCAGGCGGCCGCCACGCCGCACCCGCC
>NZ_JAIUKC010000188.1:0-19606 GCF_020177435.1 Saccharopolyspora sp. 7B
GTGGGCAGGGCTTCGGGGAAGGTGTGGTCGGGGGAACTCACGAGAACCCACCGTCCATCACCGGCCGTGTACCTACATCGCGGTTTCCACGTAGGCAGGTACCTACTTTGGTAGATCGGAGCGACCGATTCGCGGGACGTCGTCACTCCGCGTGCACCAAAGCCCGGTATTCCCTGAGCTCGACTAATCACCGGCGTGATCCGCCCCGACCCTGCCGACCACCCGCCGCTCCCGTCAAGGACCCGCTCGTCTCGGCTGAAGCCCACACCTGCGGCGACCACGAGACGGATCACGTCGCCCCGCCCGCTCCCGTTCGACCGCCGGCGGCGGAGCCGCTGAGCCGATGACCGGCCAGCGCGGCAGGACCCCCGCCGAGGCTCCACCACCCCGCCGCGGCCGGGTGGTGGAGCGGAGCCCTCAGGCCCGGCGGCCCGCCAGCCAGCCCGCGATCTGGGCCCGCGACGAGAAGTCCAGCTTCGTCAGGATGTGCTGCACGTGGCCTTCCACGGTGCGCTGCGCGATCACCAGCGACTCCGCGATCTCCTTGTTCGTCCGGCCCTGCGCGACGAGCTCGGCGATCTCCCGCTCCCGCTTGGTCAGCGTCGTCGCCGACAGCTCGTCCGGCGCCACGCTGCGGGTAGCCCGCTTGAGCTCCAGCGCGTAGTCCACCGCGGCCTCCGGCGACATCTGGTAGCCGCGGTCGTAGGCCTCCCGGAAGGCGCGGTCGCCGAGGGCCTGCCGGGTCCCGCGCTCGTGCTCGTCGTGCGCGTTGCGGAAGCTCGCGTAGAACTCGGGCGCTGCGCGGACCGCGTCCCACACCGCCGAGGCCGCCCCGAACAGCCGCGCCGCCCGCTCGTCGCGGCCGAGGCCGTGCGCGATCCACGCCAGGATGTCCATGGTGAAGGCGCTGGAGAGCCGGTTGTCCAGCCTGCGCTGCAACCGCAGCGCCTCCTTCGCCGCGGTCTCGGCGCGGGCCGAGGCGCCGCGCAGGATCTCGATGTGGGCGCTCGCCCACAACGCAGTGGACCGCCAGAACAGCTCGCCGCGCCCGGTGGTGGCCTCGATGCACTCCCGCAGCAGCGCGATCCCGCCGTCGTGGTCGCCGCGCACCCCCTTGACCAGCCCCAGCGCGAACGACCCGAACCATTCGCCGTGCGGCGCGGCCAGGTCCTGGAACCGGGCGAGCGCGTCGGTGAGCAGCCGTTCCGCCTCGCCGAGGTCGTTGTGGAAGAACGCGGCCATGCCGCGGATCTGGGTGACGTAGGCGACCTCGAACTCGTCGTCGTGCTCGGCGGCGAGGTCGGCGGCCTCGGCCAGCAGCGGTTCCGCGGTGGCCGCGTCGCCCTGCACCAGCGCGAACCAGGCGTTCGCCCGCAGCCCCTCGGACCGCTCCGGGGAGTCCGCCGGGACGTGCGCGAGCGCGGTCTCCAACCAGTGCCGGGCCTCCCCGTTGAGCCCCCGGATGCCCCAGAACGGAGTGAGCCGCGCCGCCAGCCGCAGCGCCTGCGGAGCGGTCTCCTCCCGGTGCGCGGCCGTGTCCAGCGCGAGCCGCACGTTGTCCAGGTCCAGCCGCAGCTCCCGCACCCACGACACCTGGTCGGGGCCGAGCCATTCGGCGGCGAACCGCTCGGCGACCTCCGCGTACCAGTCGCGGTGGCGGCCCAGCACCCGCTGCCGCTCGCCCGCGGCGTCCAGGCGTTCCTGCCCGTAGTCGCGCAGCGCGTGCAGCAGCCGGAACCGCACCTCGTCGCCCTCCTGCTCGCGCACCAGGACCGACTGGTCCACCAGCGAGTGCATCGCGCCGAGCACGTCGACGCGGCTCAACCCGTCGCTGGCGACGTGCTCGGCCGCGGCGAGGCCGAAGCTGCCCGCGAACACCGACACCCGCGCCCACGCGACCCGGTCCTGCTCGGAACACAGCTCGTAGCTCCAGTCGATCAGCGCGCGCAGGCTCTGCTGCCGGGTGGGCGCGCCGCGGCGGCCTTCGCTGAGCAGCTGGTACCGCTCCACCAGCCGCTCCTCCAGCTGGTGCAGGGACAGCGACCGCAGCCGCACCGCGGCGAGCTCGATGGCCAGCGGGTTCCCGTCCAGCCGCGCGCACAGCCGCATCAGCACCGCGCCGTCCTCCTCGGTGACCTCGAAGTCCGGCACGGTGGCGCGGGCGCGGTCGAGGAACAGCCGCACCGAGGAGAACTGCTCATAGGACTCGGGAGGCGGCGGGTCGTCGAGGTCGGGGATCTGCAGCGGCGGCACGACGACGGTCGCCTCCCCGGCCACGCCGAGGGACTGCCTGCTGGTGGCCAGCACCCGCACCCCCGGGCACCAGCGCAGCACCGAGTCGACGAACAGCGCGGCGTCCTCGATGACGTGCTCGCAGTTGTCGACGACGAGCAGCATCTCGCGGTGCTTGAGGTGTTCGACGACGGCGTCCACGTCGGTGCCGGAGGACGGCCCGCCGAGGCTGAGCTGCTCGATGGCGGCTTCGGCGATCAGCGTTCCGTCGCGGAGCTCCTCCAGGCTGACGCACCACGCCTTGTCCCGGAAGATCCGCCGCATGCCGGAGGCCACCCGCAACGCCAGCCGCGTCTTGCCGACTCCGCCGTGGCCGGTGAGGGTCACCAGCCGGGATTCGGCGAGCAACCGCTTCGTCCGGGTGATCTCGTGCCGCCGGCCGACGAAGCTGGTGACGTCGACCGGTAGGTTGCCCGCCGACTCGCGGACGCGGGCCGAGCGCGCACTGGAGACCACACCCCGAGCCTAACCCGGCTCGCCCCCACAGTTGGGGCGATCTTGCAGGTCAGCGGCCCGCGCAGGTGAGGCGCCCGCGCGCGAGATCGACGAATCGCCGTTGCCCGGTGCGCAGTCCGTGCAATCCCAGCGAGACGGTCCGACGGAACGTGGTGAGCGCCGCGACGTGCTCTCGTCGTGGCCGTTCCGGGTCCCCGCCCGCCGCGCGGTAGGCGGCCAGCAGCCGGTCCAGCGCTCTCGGGCCGAACGCGGCGAGCGGGGCGACGAAGTCGCTCACCGGGTCGTCGACGCCGGCATCCGCCCAGTCGAGCAGGCCGGTGAGGATTCCCGAACCGTCCACCAGCGTGTGGTTGGGGCTGAGATCGTGGTGCACCGGTACGCCCTCGCCCCGCCAGCACCGGTCGTCGTCGAGCCACCGCCGCCACCGGTCCACGCAGCGCTCCGGTACGGCCAGCTCGGCGACCCCCGCGGCGAGCCGGTCGGCGACGTCGGTGCGCAGCGCTTCCGGTCCGGCGATCTCGATGCCGGTGGGTGCTACCTCGGCGCTCGGGGTGCTGTGGAGCGCGGCGATCACCGCGCCGAGCCGCACCAGGTGCCCCTCGCTCGCCGTGATCAGCGGCATCGCCACCGCGATCGGATCGTCGGAGGCCAGCGGTTCCCCGGCCAGGCGTCGATAGGCGACCAGGTCCGGGGCGGTGATCTCCCACTCGGGCAGCTCCACCGGCAGCCGCGGGCGCAGCACGGCCAACAACCGGGCCTCCACCGGGATGCGTTCGGCCACCTCCGGGCGGCGAGGTTCGCGCAGCACCCAGCGGCTGCCGTCGCCATCGGTGGCGAAGTGCACCCGGAAGTCCCACCCGGTCTCGTCGACCCCGTCGATCCGCACGTCGAGACCGTGCGCGCGGGCGACCTCGTCGATCATGCCTGCACGGTAGCCCGGTGGCGTGCGCCACGTCTCTCGGATTTCGCCCGCCACGACCAGCGAGAACCGTGCCGGGTGCGGCCCTACCGTGGGAGGTGGCCGTCGTCCGCGCCGATGCGCAGGGGGTGCCCGATGCGGGGGAACGATGCGAGCAGGGGAACGGCGGCGCTGCTGGGAACGGTGGCGCTGGTCGCGGGGCTGTGCGGCGGGGCGTCCGCGGCCGGCGCGGCACCGGCCGCGCCACCACCGGCGCCCGCCGCGGCCGAGCAGCCGGCCCGGCACGTGCTGGTGACGATGGTCGACTACCGGCTGCAGCTGCCCGCGCACCTCCCGCCGGGGCGCTACACCTTCCGCGCGGTGAACCGGGGGATCGCGCCGCACGCGCTGGAGATCAAGGGTCCGGGGGTGGCGGACAAGCGCACGATCACGGTCCGGACGGGTGCCTCCGCCGATCTCACCGTCACGCTGACCCGCGGCACCTACGACTTCTGGTGCCCGGTCGGCAACCACCGCCAGGTCGGCATGCAGCGGTACGTCCACGTCGGCTGACCGGCTCGCCAGCCCACCAGCCCGCGGGACGGAACGCCCACCGACCGGGAATTCACGCGCGCCCCGTCGGTGCCCGGTGCCACGCTGCGCGCATGACCGACCACAAGGACGACCTGCACCAGTACCTGCGCGACGCCCGCGACGCGCTGCTGTGGAAGCTCGACGGGCTCTCCGACCAGGACGTGCGGCGGCCGCTGACGCCGACCGGCACGAACCTGCTGGGGCTGCTCAAGCACGTGGCGAGCGTGGCGGTGGGCTACTTCGGCGAGGTGTACGGCCGCCCGTTCCCCGAGCCGATGCCGTGGATCGAGGATGGCGGCGAGCGCAACGAGGACATGTACGCCACCGCCGACGAGTCCCGCGAGCAGATCATCGGCTTCTGGCACCGCGCCTGGGCGCACGCGGATGCGACCATCGCGGCGCTGCCGCTGGACGCCGCCGGCCGGGTGCCGTGGTGGCCGCCGGAGCGCGGCGAGATCACCCTGCACCGGCTGCTGTGCCACATGCTGGAGGAGACCGCCCGCCACACCGGTCACGCCGACGTGGTCCGCGAGCTCATCGACGGTGCGGTGGGCAGGCGCGCGAACGCAGGCAACCTGCCGCAGCAGGACGAGCGCTGGTGGGCGGACTACCGCGATCACCTGGAGGAGATCGCCCGCACCGCCCGCTAGCCGGCGTCGAACGTCGGCGGGCCTTGCGGCAGCACCTCGCCGGTCTCCAGCAGCGTCCTCAGGTTCGACAGCACCGCGGGCCACGTCTCGCCGGCCACCCGGTCCGCGAGCGCGGAGCGGGGTGACCGCGAGCCGCACGGCGCCGCGACCGGGTTCGACGTCGAACGCGACTGCGCTCGGCCCGAACCCGGCTTCGTCGACGCGCTCGACGCCCGGGCCCCGATGGCGCGATCGGCGGTCTCCTAAGCTGGCCGGATGCGGTTCGAGGGGTTCGGGGACGGGGCGGTCGAGTTCTACGAGGGCTTGGCGGCCGACAACTCCAAGGCCTACTGGAGCGACCACCTGGCCGTGTACCGGGAGCAGGTGCGCGCCCCGATGGAGGCGCTGCTGGCCGAGCTGGAACCCGAGTTCGCCGCCGAGGTCGATTCCGGCGGGGCGACCGGCAAGGGCAAGGTGTTCCGCCCGCACCGGGACGTGCGCTTCAGCAAGGACAAGTCGCCGTACAAGACCCACTGCGGCGCCGTCGTGGAGGCGGGGCGCGGCGGTGGCGCCTACTACGCGGAGATCAGCGCGGACGGGCTGCTCGTCGCGGGCGGCTGCTTCCACGCCGAACCCGACCAGCTGGCCCGCTACCGGGCGGCGGTGGACGAACCGCTGCACGGGAAGGCGCTGGAGGAGATCTTGGCCGCGCTGGGGAAGCGCTGGGAGCTCGGCGGCGACGTGCTCGCCACCCGCCCGCGCGGCGTGGCCGCCGACCACCCGCGGCTGGGGCTGCTGCGGCACCGCTCGCTGCACGTGGCGCGCCGCTGGGTGCCGGACGACGTGCTGCACGAGCGCGGCTGCCTCACCCGGGTCCGCACGGCGTGGCGGGAGCTGCGCGAGCTCAACCGGTGGTGCGCCGACCACGTGGGACCCAGCGACCGGCGGCGCTGACCAGCAGGCCGAGCAGCGCGCCGAGCACGTCCACCAGCGCGTCCAGCACGTCGCCGCTGCGCCCCAGCGGCAGCACCGCCTGCAGCACTTCAGACAGCCCCGCGTACGCCACGAGCCCGGCGGCCAGCGGCAGCAGCGGCAGGCGCGCGAGGCGACCGGACCACGCCAGCGCCGCGAACAACACCAGGTGCACGACCTTGTCGGTGCCGGCCGGCGCCGAGGGCACCCCGGACTCGGGGGTGAACAAGATGATCAGGCTGACTCCGATGATCACTCCGAAGAGCAGCTGACCGGGCCGTGGCCTGTAATGATTCAGCACCGCAAGATCCCGATCGGTTCGTTTCCAGGTGGCTGCGTATTCGACGCGCGCCCGGAGAGACTAGGCTGACCCAACGTGAGTCGACGAGCCAAGATCGTTTGTACCATGGGCCCCGCCACCGCCTCGCCGGAGAAGGTGGCCGAGCTCGTCAGCAGCGGAATGGACGTCGCCCGGTTGAACTTCAGCCACGGCAGCCACGGCGACCACCAGCAGGTGTACGACCTGGTGCGTACCGCCGCCAAGGAAAGTGGCCGTGCCGTCGGCATCCTCGCCGACCTGCAAGGACCTAAGATCCGCCTCGGCAAGTTCGCGGAAGGTCCGGTCGAGTGGAACACCGGCGACGTCGTGCGAATCACGATCGACGACGTGCAAGGCACCCACGATCGTGTTTCCACCACCTACAAGGGGTTGGCAGCCGACGCCAAGGTCGGTGACCGAGTCCTGGTCGACGACGGCAAGGTGGGTCTGACCGTCTCCGCCGTCGAGGGCAACGACGTCGTCTGCGACGTCGTCGAGGGCGGCCCCGTCTCCGACCACAAGGGACTGTCCATGCCGGGCATGGACGTGTCGGTGCCCGCGATGTCCGAGAAGGACGTCGCGGACCTCGAGTTCGCCCTCCAGCTCGGCGTGGACTTCATCGCGCTGTCCTTCGTGCGCAGCCCCGCCGACATCGACCTGGTGCACCAGGTGATGGACCGGGTGGGCCACCGGCTCCCGGTGATCGCGAAGCTGGAGAAGCCGGAGGCGGTGGACAACCTGGAGGCCATCGTGCTGGCCTTCGACGGTGTCATGGTCGCCCGCGGTGACCTCGGCGTGGAACTCCCCCTCGAGCACGTCCCGTTGGTCCAGAAGAAGGCGATCCGGATCGCCCGGGAGAACGCGAAGCCGGTCATCGTGGCCACCCAGATGCTGGACTCGATGATCCACAACTCGCGTCCGACCCGCGCCGAGACCTCCGACGTCGCCAACGCCGTCCTGGACGGCACCGACGCGGTGATGCTCTCCGGCGAGACCAGCGTCGGCGACTACCCGATCGAGACGGTGCAGACGATGTCCCGCATCGTCGAAGCCGTCGAGGACGGATCGCCCACGCCGCCGCCGCTGAGCCACGTGCCGCGCACCAAGCGGGGCGTCATCTCCTACGCGGCCCGCGACATCGGGGAGCGGCTCAGCGCGAAGGCGCTGGTCGCGTTCAGCCAGTCCGGCGACACCGTGCGGCGGCTCGCCCGGCTGCACACCCGGTTGCCGCTGCTGGCGTTCACCCCCGAGGAATCGGTGCGCAGTCAGCTCGCTCTCACTTGGGGGACGGAAACGTTCCTCGTGCCTAAAGTGGACACGACCGACCAAATGGTCCGGCAGGTGGACCAGGCGATGCTGTCGCTCGGCCGATCGCAGCGCGGTGACATGGTGGTCGTGGTCGCCGGTTCCCCGCCGGGCACCGTGGGTTCGACGAACCTGATCCGGGTGCACCGCCTCGGCGAGGAAGACCACGTCTGATCCGCGCCGCGCGCGGAGGTGGGGTCGGTCGACGTTGACCGGCAGGGCGGGAACCACCGGAGTTCCCGCCCGGTGAACCACCCGACATCGCCCGAGGAGCAGAAGTGACCGAAGCGGCACGAGCCGCGGCCGCCGACCCGGCGGGCCTGCACATCGACAGCTCGGTCCCGCTGGACGTGAACGGGGTGCCGCACGGGCAACCCGTGCTGGACCGGCTGATCGCCCTGCTCGACCTGGAGCGGATCGAGGAGAACATCTTCCGCGGGGTCAGCCCCGCGGAGTCGCCGGTGCGGGTCTTCGGCGGCCAGGTCGCCGGGCAGGCGCTGGTCGCCGCCGGGCGCACCGTGCCGGAGGACCGCCCGGTGCACTCGCTGCACGCCTACTTCATCCGGCCCGGCGACCCGAGCGTGCCGATCGTCTACGAGGTGGACCGCACCCGCGACGGCCGGTCGTTCACCACCCGCCGCGTCGTGGCCGTGCAGCACGGCAAGCCGATCTTCTCGCTGTCGGCCTCGTTCCAGCTGGTCGAGGACGGCATCGACCACGCCGAGCAGATGCCCGACGTGCCCGACCCCGAAACGCTGCCCACCTACGGGGAGCAGGTCGGCGGGCTGCTCGGCGAGATGGGCGGCACGCCGTACCAGCCGCGGCCCATCGACGTCCGCTACGTCACCGACCCGCCGTGGGTCCGCAAGGAGAACGGCGAGCGGGAGGCGCGCAGCCAGGTCTGGATGAAGGCCGACGGCGTGCTGCCGGACGACAAGCTGCTGCACGTGTGCATGGCGGCGTTCGCGTCCGACCTGACCTTGTTGGATTCGGTGCTGGTGCGCCACGGCGTGTACTGGATGCTGGACAAGGTGTCCGGGGCGAGCCTGGACCACGCCATGTGGTTCCACCGGCCGTTCCGCGCCGACGAGTGGCTGCTCTACGACTGCGCCTCGCCCAGCGCCTCCGGCGCCCGCGGGCTGGCCACCGGCCGCTTCTTCTCCCGCGACGGGCGCCTGGTCGCCACCGTCGTGCAGGAAGGACTCCTCCGAGTCCTGGACTGAGCCCGGATCGACGACGAGAACGGGACCTCCCGAACGATCGGGAGGTCCCGTTCTTCTCGTCGCGCCGGGGAATTCACCCCATCACCTCGCGACTCCCGCTCGGTCGGCCCGTGTCCGGTCGAGGACGCCGCCGCGGAGGCTCGGTGAGCGGCGTGAGGCGGGTGTGGTCGGGGCGGCGGTGCAGACGAGGGCGCCCGGCGCCGTCGCGGATGTTCCACCACGTCGTGGTCCGGTGCGGTGGAGACCGGGGCCGGGGCGTGGAGCACGAACCGCGGGTCGTGGCGGTGCCGGCCCGGCGGCGACCCGAACTGCCCCCGGTGCCGCGCGGGCACCGGTGCGCACCGGTGTGACGGGCGCGGCCCGGCCCCGGTCGGTCTGCGACCGGAGCCGGACCGCTCTCGGAGCGGGTTCCCGGCGCGAGGTGACCCGCCCGGCCCGAGTTCAGGCGGCGATCGCGTCCGCGATCGCGGTGGTTCCGCTGGTGAGGTCGAAACCCCGGCACCGGCTGGACGGTTCGTCGAGCACGGCGGCGGTGACGGCGGCGACGTCCGCCCGCGGGATGGTGCGCGGGATGCCCGGCGCGATCGTGAGCCGATCCGCGATCCGCACCAGCCCGGCGCCGGGGTCGTCGGTGAGACCGCCGGGGCGCACGATCGTCCAGGCCAGCGCGGACTCGGCCAGTGCCAGGTCGGAGGCCTGCTTGGCGCGCAGCACCCGGTGCAGGAACTCGGGTCCTTCGTCCGGCCGGTCCGCGAACAGCGAGGAGACCTGCACGAACCGGTCCGCACCCGCCTTCTCAGCGGCCTTGACGGCGTTGATCGCACCGTCGCGGTCGACGGCTTCGGCGAGCCCGGGCTGCGGGTCGCTCGCGGCCGCCGCGTTGATCACGACGTCCGATCCGGCGAGCGCGGCGGCCAGCGCCCCCGTGTCGGACCGGAGGTCGGCGAGCACGGCCTCGGCGCCGCGCGCCCGCAACTCGTCGGCGGCTTCGGGGCGGCGCACCGCGCCGCGCACCGGCACTCCGCGCGCGAGCAGTTCCGCCACGATCAGCGAACCGGTCTTCCCGGTCGCGCCGAGCACGGTCACCAGCATCGTCATCGGCTCCTTCACGTCGGCCCGGTGGCCGTATCGAGGTGCGGGTCCAGCAGGGACAGGTCGAGTTCGGGCGGGAACGGCCCGTAGGCGTTGGCGCGGGCGGCGCGGTGGCGCACGGCGGGGATCCGCAGCACGGCGCGCAGGAGCCGGTTCGGCCGGAAGTCGCCGTCCCCGGCGAGGGCGGCGGCCACCCGCTGCTCGGTGCGCACCTGCTGGCGCTGCACCTGCTCGACGGCCGGTTCGCGACGCCGCTGCACCTCGGCCAGCGCTTCCTCTTCGGGAGTCCCGGTGCGCCGGAACGCGGGGACGAGCACGTCGGCGGCGGTGACGGCGTCCTGGACCGCCATCAGGATCCCGTTGCCGCCGACCGGGGAGATCACGTGCGCGGCGTCGCCGATGAGCAGCACCCCGGGCCGGTGCCAGCGCTGCGCGCGGGAGATCTCCACCGACAGCAGGGTGATCTGGTCGAACCCGGTGAGCTTGCCGACCCGGTCGGCGAGCCACGGCACCCGCGCGGTGAGGAAGTCCCGGATGGGACCGACCCCGGCCCGCTTCGCCTCCGGGTAGCCGCCCTTCGGGATCGTGTAGCCGACCTGCCAGCCGTGGTCCTGGCCGAGGGTGGACACGTAGTGCCCCGGCCCGAAGTAGAGCTCGGCGTCGGCGGCGGGCGGGTCCTGGTGGTGCCGGGGCAGCCGGAACCACAGGATGTCCGAGCCCGAGCCGAGCGGTCGGGTGGGCAGGTCGGCGAGCCGCCGCAGCCGGGAGTACCTGCCGTCGGCGCCCACCACCAGGTCGGCGTCCAGCCGGTGCTCCCCGTCGTCGTCGCGGTAGCGGACGCCGGTGACCCGGCCGGATTCCGCCACGAGCCCGGTGACCTTGGAACCGAGCAGCAGCCGGAAGCCCGGCAGTTCCGCGGCCCGCTCGGCGAGGAAGTCGAGGAACCGCGCCTGCGGCATCAGCGCCACGTAGGGGTAGGGACCGCGCAGCCCGCGGTACTCGGCGGTGGTGACGACCCCCGAGCTGGTGTGGAAGCGGAACGTGGTGGCGCGGTTGTGCTCCAGTCGCAGCAGGTCGTCGGCGAGCCCCAGCTGCCGCATGAGCTCCAGCGTGTACGGGTGCAGCGAGTCGCCGCGGAAGTCGCGCTGGAAGTCCCGCTGCGACTCCAGCAGCGTCACGCGCACGCCGGCTCGGGCCAGCAGGTAGGCGAGCAGCACGCCTCCCGGCCCGCCGCCCGCGATCGCGCAGTGCGGCCGCGTCTCGTGCGGCATGGGATTCACCTTCGTCTCACCGTCCGCCCGGTCCTGGGAGCGGGACCGGGGTTCCCGGAACGTCTCACTTCAAACTAATGACGGTCGTCGACTGTGTCAATCGTTGAGATAATAGACCATTGGTATGATCCGATTACGGCGCGTTTCGGGGGAGGCGAGCGGTGGAACCACCGATCGAGAGCCAGGTGCTGGAGCTGCTGCACCAGCAGGGGGTCGAAGGGGAGCGGATCTCGCAGGCCTTCGCGGCCAGGCACGGCATGCACCCCACGGACGTGCGCGCCCTGATCCTGATCATCGACGCGGAGCAGCGCGGCACCCCCGCCACGCCGCGCGCGCTGCGCCAGGACCTGGTGCTCACCTCCGGGGCGGTCACCGCCATCGTCGACCGGCTCGAAGCGCGGCGGCACGTGCGGCGCAGCCGCGAAGGCAGCGATCGCAGGCAGGTCCAGCTGCACCCGACCGAGTCGGCTCGCGCGATCGCCGGGGAATACTTCGGCGCGCTGGCCGGCCGCGGCCGCGAGGTGCTGTCCGAGTTCGACGCCGCGGAGCTCGCCGTGGTGCACCGGTTCCTGCACCGGATGCAGCAGGCGATGCGGGACTTCGCCGCCGGATCCGCCACCGAGCCCGCCCCCGAGGAGCCCGCCGGTTCCGCCTGATGGTCGTTGACCCCGCCCGGCCGGTCGCCTAGGTTTCGCCTGGTGCGGGCGGGTGCGTCCTCGTCCGGACCATCCCTTCCCGCCGCTAGGGGGCGCGATGCGTCGCTGGGTCCCGGTCCTCGTGCTGATCCTCTTCGGCGTGCTCGCCGGCCCGCTCGCCGTCTCCTCGCCGAGCGCGGCGCCCACCGGGCCCGACGCGCTGCGGGCGGACCTCGACCGGATCCTCGCCGACCCGCGGCTGGCCGGATCGCACGCCGGGGTCGTGGTGCGGGACCCGGACACCGACGAAGTGCTCTACAGCAGGCAGCCCGCCGCGCGCGCCACCCCCGCGTCCACCGCGAAGCTGTTCACCGCAGCGGCCGCGCTCGACGAGCTGGGGCCCGGCCACCGGTTCCGCACCGAGGTGCGCACCGCCGCGCCGCAGGCCGGGTCGCTGCTGCTCGGCGACCTGCACCTGCGCGGCACCGGGGACCCCACGATGCTGGCCACCGACTACGACCGGCTGGCCGCGCAGGTCGCGGACAGCGGGGTGCGGGTCGTGCGGGGTGCGGTGCGGGCCGACGCGGCCTGGTTCGACGACGTGCCGCTGGGCACCGGCTGGGCCTGGGACGACGAGCCCTACTACTACTCGGCGCCGGTGTCCGCGCTGACCGTCGCGCCCACCGAGGACTACGACGCGGGCACCGTGCTGCTGCGGGTGTCCCCGGCCGCGCCCGGCCGGCCGGTGCGCGTCGAGGCGCGGCCCGCGACCGGTGCGATCCGGCTGGACGTGCGGGCCACCACCGGCGATCCCGGCTCCGAACCGGCGCTGTCGGTCACCCGCGAGCACGGCGGGGACCAGGTCGTGGTGTCGGGCTCGCTGCCCGCGGACGCCGAGCCGGTCGAGGAGTACACCAGCGTGCGCGACCCAGCCGCGTACGCCGTCGACGTGTTCACCCGGGCGCTGCGCGCGCACGGCGTGCGGGTCGACCGCACCGGTGCCGGTGCGACCCCGGACGGAGCGCGGCTGCTCGCCGAACGCGAGTCGATGCCGCTGCGCGAGCTGCTGGTGCCGTTCCTGAAGCTGAGCAACAACGGGCACGCCGAAGTGCTGGTGAAGGAGATGGGCAGGCACGCCCGCGGCACCGGCTCGTGGCCCGCGGGGCTCGACGTGCTCACCGGGCGGCTCGCCGAGCTCGGCGTCGACCCGGCGCGGCTGCGGCTGGTGGACGGGTCGGGGCTCTCCGCGGTCGACGGCATCCCGCCCGACCAGCAGGCGCTGCTGCTGGACCAGGTCCGGAGCAGGCCGTGGTTCGCGGACTTCAAGGCGGCGCTGCCGCTCGCGGGTGCTCCGGACCGCATGGTCGGCGGCACGTTGCGCAACCGGATGGCCGGCACTCCCGCCGAGCGGAACGTGGCCGCGAAGACCGGTTCGCTGTCCGGGGTGAGCTCGCTGGCCGGGTACGTGACGGCGGCCGACGGGCGCGAACTGGTGTTCTCCGTGCTGTTCAACGATTTCCTCGGCGGCGCGCCGACCGATCTCGAAGACGCGATCGCGGTCCGGTTGGCGCAGTACCCGGGTACCGCGCAGCGGGCCCCCGCCGTGGCCAGGAAGGACACCGGCGGAACGGGTGCGGAATCGGGCGCGGAGTGTTCTTGGACGAAGTCCTGCTGAGCCTGATCGCCATTGCCGTATTTGTGCGGAAGAGCGCGGAAAGGTCGTCCCTTCGCGTTGTCACCGGAACCGGGGGTTATCCCGATTCGGTCTCGGGAACGGCTCAGGGGGCGACCCGGGTCACGCCGGGGTTGCCGTAGGGTCGAGGAAGCTAACGTGGCATCCGTTGGTCGACCATCCCGCCCGAACCGGTGAACTGGGGAGTTCCACGTGTCCTTCGTCAGCGAATTCCTGGCCATGGTCGCCGGGCTGCCGCGCCCGCTGCTGATCCTGGTCACGGGTGCTCTGGTGCTCGGCGAGTGCACGATCGGACTGGGCTTCCTGGTGCCGGGGGAGAGCGGTCTGCTGGTCGCTTCGGCCGCGGTGACCGATATCGGATTCTTCTTCGGCCTGTCACTGACCGTGGCGGCGTGCGCGGTGGTCGGTGACAACATCGGCTATTTCCTGGGGCGTCGATACGGTGCGCGGGTCCGGGAAACCCGAATGGTCGCGAAGCTGGGCGTCCGGCATTGGGACCGGGCGTGCCGGATGTTGCGGAAGTACGGCATCGGTGCGGTGTTCGTCGCGCGTTTCCTGCCGGTCGTGCGCACGTTGGTGCCGGTCTCGGCGGGAACCAGCGGACTGGGGTATTGGCGTTTCCTGGCCACGTCGGTCGTGGGGGCCACGACGTGGTCGATGCTGCACGTGGGCATCGGCTGGGCGGCCGGGACCTCGGCGAAGTACATCGAGCACGTGCTGGGCCGCGCGAGCGGCATCGTGCTGGGGGCGCTGGTGCTGATCGGCATCGGCGTGTGGCTGTGGCGCCGCCGGTCCAAGAAGCTGAAGGCCGCCTCCGCGCAGCCCACCGACGTCGCCGAAGAACCCGTCGACGCCGAACGCGCCGCCTGACCCGCTCCGCCCGGCCGAGCGGCGGTCAGCGGCGGGCGTCGAGCCGGTACCGGCCGGGGGCCCGGCCGCGGGCCCGGCTGAAAGCCCGGCTGAACGCGTGCACCGAGGTGTAGCCGACCGATCGCGCGATCGCCTCCAGGGTGTCGTCGCCGTCGCGCAGCCGCGCCGCCGCCAGGTCCATCCGCCACCGCGTGAGGTAACCGCCGGGCGGCTCGCCCGCGGCGTGCAGGAACCTCCTGGTCAGCGTGGCGCGGGACACCGCGACGCGGGAGGCGAGCAGGTCGGTGGTCCAGGGCCGCGCGGGGTCCTCGTGCAGCGCGGTGATGGCGTCCCGCACCACGGGGTCGCAGAGCAGGCCGAGCCAGCTGCCCGCCGCTTCCGCCGGGGACGCCGCGATCCAGTCCCGCAGCAGCTGGATGAGCAGGACGTCGATGAGCCGGTCGAGCAGCACGCTGGAGGCGAGCCCCGGCCGTTCGAGTTCGCGGCCGAGCAGCCGCAGCGCGTCGTCGAGCCCGCCGCCGCGTTCGGCGTGCACGTGGACGGCGCCGGGCAGCGCGGAGAGCACCTGGGTGGAGGCGGCGGTGTCGGAGCTGAAGGTCGCGCACAGCAGGTGGGTCTGCGGGGCGCCTCGCCCGATGCGCAGCGCGGTCCCGGTTTCCTGGGCGTGCTGGGCGTCGGCGCAGTCGTGGGAGTCGATCGCGGCGTCGGGTGCGCTGAGCAGGGTGTGGGCGGTGCTGTCGGCGAGCAGCAGCACGTCGCCGGGGACGAGCTGCCGCGGTTCCTCGCCGGGCACGCCGATCCAGGCGGTGCCCGCGGTGACGGTGTACAGGGCGGGTCCGCCGGGGCCCGCCCAGGACACGCCCCAGTCCTGCCCGGCGCTGATCCGGGCGCCCAGGCTGCCGCGGACTCCGGTGCGGGCGAGCACGTCGGCGAGGAGGTCCATCCGGCCCAGATTACTCGGCGGCGGGAGCGGCGGTGCAACGATCGGACAAGTCCGTGCGCTCGTCGGGCATCGCTCGGATCACCTGCTGCGCCATACGCTCGTCGCAGGGCCGCCCGTCGGGGGCGGCGGAGCGGGAGGAGCGCGCGATGACGCGGTCGAGCGACGAAGCCGATCTGGACCGGCGGATGGCCGGCTCGTACGGCGAGCAGACCGAGCAGGACCGGCAGGCCCTCGCCGAGTTCGGCAGCGCGGCCGAGATGAACCGCCGGGTCATCGCCGAGTTCCGCGAGCGCGGCGGCGCGGTCGGCGGCATGTTCGAAGGCCTCCCGCTGGTCCTGGTGCACCACGTGGGCGCCAAGTCCGGTACGCCCCGGGTGTCGCCGTTGGTGCCGCTGATCGAGGGCGATCGGATCTTCGTCTTCGCCAGCAAGGGCGGCACCCCGGAACACCCGGCCTGGTACCACAACCTGGTGGCGAACCCGCGGACCGAGGTCGAGCTGGGCGCCGAGGTGTTCGACGTCGAGGCGGTGGTGCTGACCGGCGCGGAGCGCGACGAGGTGTACGCGCGGCAGGTCGCGGTGGCTCCCCAGTTCGGCGCGTACGAGCGCCGCACCGACCGGGTCATCCCGGTGGTGGAGTTGCGGCGCGTCTAGTTCAGCGCCGCTCGGCCGCCTCGGGTCGCCCGGTGCCGGCGAAGGCGGGTCCGGCCAGGAACCACACCGCGGTGATGATGCCGAGCAGCGCGGGCACGCTCCAGTACGGGTGGTGCGCGAGCTCGTCGAGGGACCGCGGGAGGGCGACCCCGCCGACGGCGGCGAGCGCCAGCAGCACGACGCCCGCGATCACGTCCGCGAGCAGCACCCGCAGCCATTCCCGCCACAGCGCGACCACCTCGGCCCGCGAGCCCTTCGCCGGTGTCGCCGGGCGCGGGCCACCGGCGAACCGGTGGTGGAACCAGGCGTCGGCCCAGGCGATCGTGGCGCGGCCGAAGGCGACGGTGAAGCCGAGGTAGACGGCGGCGAACGCGTGCGCGCGGGAGGGTTCGGCGCCGCCGGCGAGGTCGGCGGCGACCAGCACGACGAGCGCGAGGTCGACGAGCGGCACTGCGCGCAACAGCAAGGTGCCCAGCCGGTCCCGCCGGGCCGGGTAGCGGGCGGCGAGGCCGGCGGCGAGCACCACCCAGAACGCGATCTCGGCGGCGAAGATGGCGGTGACCACGGGGTTCTCCTCCGGTCAGCGGGGTGTCGTGCCGAACAGCCGCTCCTCCAGCAGCGCGGCGGCCTGCTCGCGGTCGAGGAGGCCGGGCGCGGTGAGCAGCTGGAAGGTGAGCCCGTCCACGAGCGCGCCCAGCCCGGCGGCGGTCCGCTCGGGGTCGGTCCCGGCGGGCAGCTGCCCGAGCTCGACGAGTCCGCGCACCACGTGCAGCAGGAACCCCCGCACTTCGCGCGCCTGGTCGCCGATGATCTCGGCGAGCGCGGGGTCGTGCCGGGATCGGTGCACGAACTCCAGCCAGATGCCGAGTTCGCGGGTGGTGTCGTCGCGCAGCGGCAGCAGCTCGCCGAGCATCGCCAGCACCCGGCGGCGCACGTCGGGTTCGGCTTCGGCCCGGCGCACGCGTTCGCCGACCCGCTCGGACAGCGAGCGGAGCGCGAAGGCGTGCAGTTCGGCCTGGGTGCCGAAGAAGTGGCGCACGGAGCCGGTGGCGAGCCCGGCTTCGGCCGCGACCTTGCGGACGGAGGCCTCGGCGAGCCCGCCGCGTTCGAGGGTCCGCCACGTGGCGGCGACGATGTCCCGCCGCCGCGCCTCCTGATCAATCCGTCGCACCACCAACCCAAACTAACACACCTGTGCTAGTAAGAGGGTGCAGGTGAGCGGCCTGTTCGAGCCGCGAGTTCGGACGGTCGGGGTCAGTTGCGGGTGGTGACCTGGCCGCCGCTGAGCTGGTGCACCGCACGGCTCACCTCGCGCGGCCGCAACCCGGTGCCGGTGAGGGTGAGCGCCAGCCGATCCGTGCCGCCGCACTCGCTGAGCGGGCCGCCCCAGCCGTCCACGTCGATCACCACGTACGGGGACCGGGCGCGGTGGGTGCGCAACCGCACCTGCCGCACCGCCGACCACGGCGCCGAGTACGTCCCGGCGGCGGAGGCGTAGGTGACGCCGGCGTCGGTCAACGCCACCTGCAGGTGGAACATGTCCCGGTTGATCCGCCGCCAGCGCAGCTGCGCCCGCGCCACGTAGCAGCTGCACGCGACCGCCACGACCGGCACCGCCACCAGCCAGCGCGACGGGCCCGGCGTCCACGTCCACCACAGCACCGCGGCCCCGGAGCACATGACGGCGTTGGCGATCTGGGTGAGCACCACGAGCAGGCCGTCCCGCTGGATGCTGCGTTCTTGCTGCGCGCTCCGGCTGATCACCAGCACGCGGGAGGCCGGGTGCATGGCGACGATCTTCCCCCGGGCGGCCCACCCGGTGAACCCGGCGGAAGCACCAATTTCACCCGGTGGAACGGCGACGGCGGAGGTGCCCCGCGTCGAGGGGGCGCCTCCGCCGTCGAGGAGCGGGCCGGCTCAGGTGCGGGCGGCGGTCTCCCGATCGCCGGTGCCGCTGGCGCGCCGCCGGGACACGGCGTAGCCGATGGCGAGCGCGATGACCAGCGGCGGCGTGATGTACAGCGCGATCCGGGTCTCCGAGTCGAACGCCAGCAGCACCACGACCATCGCCAGGAACGCCAGCACCACGTAGTTCGAGTACGGCGCCAGCGGCATCCGGAACGTGGTCGCCTCGATCTCGCCGCGCGCGATCCGGCGGCGGAACCCGAGGTGCGCGATCACGATCATGCCCCAGGTGAACAGGGCGCCGACGGTGCTCGCGCTGGTGATGTAGGTGAACGCCTGCTCCGGCGCCACGTAGTTGAGCACCACGCCGATGAGCATCGACCCGAAGGTGACCGCGATGGCCCGCGACGGCACCGCCCGCGAGGACAGCTTGCCGACGGCGCGCGGCGCGTGCCCGTCCTCGGACAGGGTGCGCAGCATGCGGCCGGTGGAGAAGATGCCGCTGTTGCAGGAGGACAGCGCCGCGGTGGTCACCACGAAGTTGATGACCCCGGCGGCCGCCGGGATGCCGATCAGCGTGAAGGCCTGCACGAACGGGCTGGTGTCCGCGTTGAACCTGGTCCACGGCACGAGCGCGGTCAGCGCGGCCAGCGCGCCCACGTAGAAGATCAGGATCCGCAGCATCACCGCGTTGATGGCCTTCGGCAGCACCGTCTTCGGGTTGGCGCTCTCGCTGGCGGTCTGGCCGACCATCTCGACGCCGATGAACGCGAACATGACGATCTGGAAGGCCAGCAGCGCCGAGACCGGGCTGGTGGGGAAGAAGCCGCCGTGCGACCAGATGTTGCTCACCGCGGCGGTGTCGCCCGCGTCGCTGAAGCCGAACACCAGGATGAGCGCGACCAGCACGATCATGCCGACGATGGCCACGACCTTGATCAGCGCGAACCAGAACTCGAACTCGCCGAACAGCTTCACCGCGATCAGGTTGACGCCGCTGAGCACGATGAGCGCGCCGAGGGCGGGGATCCACTGCGGCAGCTCCGGGAACCAGAACTGGAAGTACTTGCCGACGGCGGTGATCTCGGCCATGCCGGTCACGATCCACACCAGCCAGTAGCCCCAGCCGGTGGCGAACTTGGCCCAAGGGCCGATGAACTCGCCCGCGTACTCGGCGAAGGAACCGCTGACCGGCCGGTACATCAGGAGTTCGCCGAGGGCCCGCATCACGAAGAAGATCATCACCCCGGCGATGGCGTAGATCAGCATCAGGCCGGGACCGACCTGGCTCAGCGCCTTGCCGGACCCGAGGAACAGGCCCACGCCGATCGCCCCGCCGATGGCGATCATGTTGATGTGCCGGTTGCTCAGGTCCTTGCGGTATTCCTCGGGGACGGGTTCGCTCATCGCCGTGCTCCTGCGGAGGGAAGAAGGATTCATTCTTGTGGACCGGTACTGTGCCACGTTCGGTCCTGCTCTTCCCGGCAGGGGCTGGAATCGTGATCGATTCTTCCAGCGGTGGCGATCTGCGAGCTTTGTCCGTTGATATTCGCCTGTGACCTGCCGTTACGGCGGAGATGAATCGTTTTTTGCTCCGACTGGTGGTACCGGGAACGGCGAACGCCGCATTTCCGGAGGAAATGCGGCGTTCGCGTCGGGCCGATCAATGCGGAGGACATCTCCGCGAAACGGTTCGCTTACAGATCGGCGTAGAGCGGGAACTTCTCGGCGAGTGCGCGGACGCGGCCGGCGAGCGCGGTCGTCGTCTCCTCGTCGATGGTGGGTTGGAGTGCTGTGGCGATGATGTCGGCGACTTCGGTGAATTCGGTGGTGGTGAAGCCGCGGGTGGCCAGGGC